>CAYJOG010000065.1:0-3244 GCA_964371695.1 uncultured bacterium | reverse complement strand
GCGCATTCCGGGCCTTACACCTTCAGTCTTTATGTGCCCACGCCCGCTGGTTATTACCCGGAGTTCGTCTCGGTCACCGGCAGTTTCAGCATCAAGCCCACCATCACCGGCTTCAGCGTCAACCCCGCCACCGTGGGGCAACAGGTGACGCTGAACGGCCAGGGGTTCAGCAACGATTTCAACAACATGGGGGTGATGGTGGATGGCCAGGCCGCTGGCCTGAGCAGCAGCACGTTCACCTCTCTGGTGTTTCGTGTGCCCACCGGGGCTTCTACCGGAGACGTCACCGTCACCACCAACTATCAGGGGGCCAGCGGCACAAGCGATCCGCTCAAGCTCACCATCACCCCCGTCATCAGCAGCATCAATCCCTCGGTGGCGGGCCTGGGCCAGACCATCGTGGTGGTGGGTGAGGGCTTTGGAAAAACACCGGCGGACAATCAGGTGTCATTGGGGGGTGTGCTGCTGAACATCGCCTCGGCCACCGCCACCGCCCTGGGGGTGGATATTCCTTCGTCCATGGTGAGTGGGCCGGGGTCGTATCCGCTGGTGGTGAGCACCAGCAACATTTCCAGCGGCGCCTTTCTGGTGAGTGTGGCCCCCGTCATCAGCAGCATCACGCCCGCCAGCGCCAACATAGGAGACGCCATCGTCATCAGCGGTCTGGGTTTTGACGGCAACCCCGCCAGCAACACCATCACCTTCAGCGGCACGGTCAACACCACCGCCACCGCCGTGAGCGGCTCCACCGACCTCACCGTGTCGGTACCGGCCAACGCCGTGGCGGGGCCTGTGTCGGTGACGGTGAACGGCCAGACCAGCCTCACCGTGAGTTACAACATCACCCCCAAGCTCACCAGCCTCACCATCAGCGAGGGCAACGTGGGGGCCACCATGCAGGTCTATGGCACGGGTTTCAGCCCCATTGCGTCTGAAAACATCGTGCGGTTCGGCCTCACCAACGCCACGGTGATCAGTTCCAGCAATACCCACCTGGGCCTGAACGTGCCCGCCGTGCCCGCCACGGGGCCGCTTTCCATCAGTGTCCTCACCAAAAACGTAATTTCCTCCAACGAAATTCCCTTCACCATCCTGCCTCGCATCACCAACCTCAGTCCGCCATCCGGGGGCGCGGGCATCACCCTCACCATCAACGGAAAGGGCTTCAGCACCACGCCCGCCAGCAATATCATCAAGTTCAACAACACCACCGTGGCCACCCAAACCGCCAGCACCACACAACTCACCTGCATTGTGCCTTATAACGTAGAGACCTCGCCCGTGACCGTGACGGTGGGGGGCTTGGTGACCAACGCCGTGATGTTCCAGATGATGGTGACGCTGAGTACCTCGCAGCCTTCCACGGCAGGGGGCGGCGAAATCATTCAGGTGATCGGCAACGGCTTTGACGGCGCCACCGGCAACAACAGCATCACCTTTGGCGGTGTGCCCGGCACGGTGCTCAGCGCCGATTTCAGCACACTCACCGCCGAGGTGCCCATGGGCCTCACCGCCGGGGCCACCACCCTGGTGGTCACCACCAACGGCAACGCCAGCAACAGCATTCCCTTCACCGTGCGCCCGGTGATCAACAGCGTGGCCCCCGGCGCAGCCAGGGTGGGGGACAACGTGGCCATCACCGGCAGCAGTTTCGACCCCGTGCCGGGCAACAACGTGGTGCGTTTTCTGGACCCCCTGACGGGGCCCCTGGCCACGGTCAACTCCGGCTCGGTCACCACGCTCAACGTGCAGGTGCCCGTGGGGGCCGACAACGGCCCGATTTATGTCATCACGTCGGGCCTGCAATCCAATCCGTCCTACTTCCAGGCCATCCCGGCCATTTCCAGCCTCTCGCTGCTGTCGGTTTCCACCAGCGCGTTTCTGATCGGCGAACGCATGGAGATCAACGGCAGTGGTTTCAGCACTACCATGACTGACAACACCACCAAAATCGGCACGCTGCCCGTCACCCTCAGTTCCAGCACACAAACCAAAATCGAGGTGGTGATTCCCACGGGGGCCACGTCGGGCAATGTCACGGTCACGCGCAACGGTTACACGTCCAACGGCTGGCCCATGGTGGTGAAACCCACCATTCTCAGCATCGCCCCGCCCAATGCCCAGGTGGGGGCGCAAATCGTCATCACCGGCGGCGCTTTCAGCACCACCCCCGCCAGCAACACCGTCACCTTTCCCGGCGCGGGCAACGTCACGCCCACGGCGGCCACACAAAACAGCCTCACGCTGAACGTGCCCACCGGGGCGCTGTCCGGCTCCATTTCCGTCACGGTGGGGAGCATCACCGGCAACGCCGTGAACTTCACCGTAGATCCGTAGTGGGTTCGTCTGGTTAAAAATGAGGAGTAGGTGCGGTGTCCCCACCGCACCCATATAGCAGCAATGGGGATGTCGCTGCTACTCATTTCAAAACAGATGAACCAGTGGTTGCGAGGCCAACAGGCTTTCGGACGCCCCGCTCCGTCACACCGTCAATTTTTGCCCGGTGCTTGTGAAAATTGCCAGCCGGGATAATCTTGGCGACACCAGCCGCTGATTTGTGCTGGTTTGAAGGAGCCGCCGTGGACACCACCGCCACCCAAGCAAAGGTTCTCAGCACCGAGTACACCCCCAACCCAAACGCCCTCAAGTTCAACCTGAGCGAGCAGGTGGTGTCGCGGGGCACGCTGACTTTTTCAAGCCCCGATGAAACGGGCGACAACCGGCTGGCGGCTTATCTGCTCAACATCCCCCATGTCACCGAAGTGTTCATGATGGACCGCTTCATCACCATCACGCAGGACGGCGAACTGGGCTGGGACCTGCTGATCAACACCGTCAAACCCCTGATTGAAGAGCACTACGAAAAAGCCGAAGTCGCCCCCGCCACCCCCGCCGCCGAAGGCCCCCAGGCCACCGGCCCCTGGGCCGACATGAACGTGGTGGATCAGGTGAAGTCCATCGAAGGCATTCTGGACATGGAGATCCGCCCGGCGCTCGCGGGCGACGGCGGCGGCCTGGAAGTGGTGGACCTGGAGGGCTTTCAGCTCAAGATTCTGTATCAGGGGGCCTGTGGCTCCTGTCCCAGCTCCATCTCCGGTACACTCATGTATATCGAAAACCTCATGCGCGAGCGCCTGGACCCACGCATCAGCGTCACGCCGGTCTGAGAACCTGTTTATAAAATCCGTCGTGGACTTTATTAACAGGCTCTGAAGTTTCAGGAAGGTTTTGCGGGGGCTTTGCC
>CAYJOG010000064.1:9628-9877 GCA_964371695.1 uncultured bacterium | reverse complement strand
GGGCCAATCCATCCGACCTCTCCCCATTAAAGGGGAGAGGTGAAGAACCGCCCTGGATGGCGTCATTCCCGCGAAAGCGGGAATCCAGTTGGGACAAAAAACACACCTTTTTCTGTTCTCTTTCAGTGGGGCGGGCGTCTCGCCCGCCATGAAAAGAAAAAGGTTTTTTGCCCTTTTTGTTCAGGCAGGCGGGACGCCTGCCCCACTGCCAAAAGAAAGAATGTTTTTGCCTATGTCTGACTGGATTCC
>CAYJOG010000064.1:0-9618 GCA_964371695.1 uncultured bacterium | reverse complement strand
TGGTGATGTGTGTCCGCGTCCGTGCGGGTGTCGCAGGGCGGGGGAGTTCGGGGGCTTTTTCTGATGACCCACCAATTCCAAAAATGAACTAAAAATCCTCGTCGCGGAACTCTTCGTCAAAGTCCTCGTCGTCAAATTCCCGGTCTTCGTCTTCTTCCTCGTCTTCGTCGTCGCCCCCACCCACACCGCGCACAGCCTGACTGTAGCGGGCTTTTTCGCCGTCCCATAAAAAGTCGAAGGTGGTTTTCTGATTGGGGTCGTCCAGTGTGGCGTCTTGCAGGGTGCCGCCGTTTTCGTCGGCCAGCAGCGCCAGACCAATGCCCATGAGCCAGCCCGCGTCGCCCACGCCTTCCAGGGTCACCTTCAGTTCGGTGGTGCCCTTCAGAGACGCCTCGCGCACCACAAACGAACCCTTGCTGCCGCTGCGGGGGGCCTCCAGCAAATCCGCCACGTTGCCCTTCTTGCTGGCAAACGAAACCTCACCCAGGCCGCGCAGGGTGTTCTTGAGCGACTCCATCTGGTCGTCGTCTTCAGGGTTGAGCAAAGCGGCCAGTTCGCGGGCCTGCTCCGGCTCTTCAAATTCGATGATGGTTTTGAGAATCATTTCGCGCATGGGGCACCTTTTTGCAGCCGGAAGTATAGCCAAACATGGCATGGGGAAATCAAGCAACACGGGGGCAAAAAGCCGGTGTTGCCCGGTGATGGAAAAACCTGGCCCATTATCCAGATGTTTTACTCCTACTTTCTTTTATGATGACCCCATGCAGCTTTTGAGACTCTCGCTGAATGAATCGTTCCAGGGTGCTGAACAGGTGCTGGTGTTGTCGCTGACCGGTGAAAACGCCGCCCGGCGTTTCGGGTTTTCGCTCAGCGCCATGGCCCCCGATGAACCGGTGGCGACGGGGGCGGACTTCCGCGCCTTTTGCGCCGACGTGGTGCGGTTTGAGCCAAATCGCTGGCGCGAGGCCGAAAACCTCACGCGCCTCACGCCGCCCCTGTGGCCGGTGCTGGGGGTGGCGGCTGAGCAGCTTTTGCGGGCCATGGCGCTGCTGATGCTGCACGCCTTTGAAGCGGGTGAAAAAGAAAACCTGCCCCCCGAAGAATGGCTGTTCCGTCAAAAGGGCAAACCCCTCACCCTCGGCGGCCCCGGACGCCAGCACCGCACCAGTTTTGTGCTGGACCCAGACACGGTGAGCGACGAACATCTGCCCCACCTGCTGGCTCTGTGGCGCGAGGGCCTGCTGATGGAGTGCATCCTCAACCCCCGCCCGGCCCCCGGCGAAAAGGTGCGGGCGTTTTATCTCACGCCGCCTTACAACAGGGTGCTGATTCCCAAACACGTGTCACTGGCCCAGGGCGACGAAAAAGCCGCCTGTGTTTTCTGGGACTGGGTGCTGACCGAGATGAACAACGCGCCCCAGGTGAGGGTGGGAGAAATCACGCCGCAGGAATCAACGGAGAATCCCCTGAATGCCCAGAGGGTGACGTAGCGGGGTGCTGAGAAACACCCTGTTAGAGCCTTTTGCAAAAGTTTGCGCACGCCAGCATCGTTCCCTCTCCCCTATGGGGAGAGGGTGCCCCGAAGGGGCGGGTGAGGGGCGAAAAATAAGCAAAAAATCAAAAGATATTTGTTTTTTTGCATTTGAATAAACCCCTCACCCGTCTCAAATCGCACCCTATGCGATTTTCGCCGACCTCTCCCTCAAGGGGAGAGGGGGGTAAAGAGAAGACCTACCCTCCTGCCGTCATTCCCGCGCAGGCGGGAATCCAGTCAGACATAAAAAAGTTGGTTTTTGCTTTTTGTCTGACGCCCGGCGCTGCCGCGCCGCTGTGCGCGCCCGGCAGCATCAATATGTTGCCGCAATCCCAAAAGACCGCCCGCGCCCATTATCCGGCGCTACGCGCCACCTTCTCCCATCCTTCGAACGGGAGAAGGAAACGAGCGCCGCCTTTTTCCCTCTCCCGTGCCTTGCATGGGAGAGGGTGGCCGAAGGCCGGGTGAGGGCGATGTAAAAAATAACCAAATAAGGTTTTTTCTCATATTTGACCCCGGCACTGTCGTGCCGCTGGGCGCACCCGGCAGCATCAACATGCGGCCTCATTCCCAAAAGACCCCCCGCGCCCATTACCCGGCGCTACGCGCCGACCTCTCCCCGTAAAGGGGAGAGGTGACGAGGGGGCCACATTTCCCCCTCCAAGACAGGAATAAAAATCTCCCTCACATCCCCTCCGCCGGATACACCTTCTCCAGCCAGGCGGTCAGGCCCTCGGCCACGCCAAAGGCGGCCTGCTGATAAAAATCGGGCGCGGTCAGGCGCTTGGCTTCGGCGGGGTTGCTGTGAAAGGCGTGTTCGATGAGCACCGCCGGCATGGCCGTGTGGCGCAGCACGCCAAAGCTGCTGAACGCCGCCTTGCGCGCCGGGTTGGCCTGGGCCGCGGCCACCTGCATCACCATCGCCTGGGCCAGCGCCCGGCTCTGGGGCGTGAAGTAATACACCTCCACGCCCCGTGCGGCAGACGGCCCGGCATTGGTGTGGTGGCTGATGAACACCTGCCCCTGGTTCAGCCGCGCAAAACGCGAGCGGGCATAGAGGCTCATCATGCTTGGGTTGGGGCCTTCGCGGGTCATCAACACCGTGGCCCCACGCCGGGTGAGTTCGTCCCGCGTGGCCAAGCCGATGGCCAGGGTGAAGGTTTCCTCTTTATACCAGACCCCGCCGTGGTTTTATAGCCCCCCATATTTACAGCCCGGTAGTTCAAAGCCCGCGCCATGGCCTGGGTCCAGCACCACCCGCAAGCCGTTCAGCCCCGCCCGCCAGCCCCCCGGCGGCGGCACGGGCGGCGGCGCGCTGTAGAGCGCCCAGGCGGCGGGTTGCTCCAGACCCGTGAAGTTCCAGCCCTCCACAAAACCCGCCACGGGTTTCTGAAAATAAAGCGGCAGCGTCACCTGACCCGTCATCAGCTTGCCCCCCGCCGAGAGCACCGCCTGCTGCGCCGCCCCGCTCACGCGGTCCACAAAAATCTGCACCGACAGCGCCCTGTCGCCCCACTGCTTCACCATCACCGGCAGGGGCCGCGAGGCGGTGAGCGTCACGTGGGGTACGCCCGGCGGCTCGCTGAAGATGCGCAGTTCCAGCAGCTCGGCGGGGGGCGGCTCCTGAATGGGGTACAGGTCGTGGGCTTGCAGATACCACAGCGGCGCGCCCGCGAGAGAGCCGGGGCGCACCTTGAGCCAGCCATTTGCCGCGCGGCCCATCACGCGCATCACGGTGCCCTGGTGCAGCTCGGCCACGCGGGTGTTGTCCAGCCAGGCGAGTTTTTCGGTGGTGGGTTCGTTGCGCAGGCCCACCTGCCCCGCCACCACCATGGCGGCCTGGCCCGGCGGCAGGTTTTTGGGAAAGTTGCGCGTGAGGTAATGGGTGGGCACGCAGGCCAGGGCCGATTCCCACGCGGGCAGCGCGCCCTTGCCGCCGCCGGGCAGCGTCACCTGATACCACCAGCGGCTGAGGGGCGTTTTGCCGGGCACGAAGGCCAGCGCCATGCCCCGGTGATAGTTGCCGGGCAACTGGCGGCTCACGGGGGGAGTCCAGGCGCGGGTTTCGGGGGCGGTGACCTGGGCGGCCTTGACCCAGCCCTGGGGGCAGGTGAGGTCTTCGGGCGGGGGTGTGCCGGTGGACCACGCCTCTGGCGGCTGGCCCTGACCCCGCAGCGCCGCCAACGCCATCAGTGTCGCCATCAGCAAAACGGCCGTGCGGCGAAAGGTGTGGCGGTGATTGTTCAAAACGGGCGGATTTTATCCAGTCTGGCACAGGGGCGGTTTTTTTGGGGGGGTGGCACAAACAGGTGTGTCCGGGCCACAAAAAGAACTCAGCCCTGTTGCTGCTTTTTGGCCCAGGCTGCGGCCAGGGCCTGACCAAAGGTGGTGGGCGACTCGCTGCTTTCGCCGCTGGCGGGGGCGGGAGATTCCTCCGCTGGTGGGGCCGCCTCAGCCGCCTGCTGCGCCCGCGCTTTTTCGCGGGTGGCCTTCATCTGCCGGTGGTGGGCTTCGCGGATCTGACGGGCAAATTCCTGAGGAGTCAGCGCATCGGCAGGCCCGCCGCCAGCGGGGGGCAACATGGCATTGGGCAGTTTGGCCGACACCCTGGTGCGCAACTGCGAGACACCATAGGGCACCAGTTTGGGCAACAACGCAGATTTCATCTGGGCCAGTTCGTGGGCCAGACTGGCCCCCGCCACCTTCACCACCAGCAGGCCCTTGGGTGTGATTTTGACCGGCAAGGTATGCATGGCCAGCTTGGGGCCCACCAGTTCGCCCCAGGCCCGCGTGAGCGCCAGCAGCGGCTGCTGTTTGTGGCCCAGGTGCTGGCTCAGGCCCTCGTTCAACGCGGCAGAAAGCGGGCGCATGGAAAAAGAATAACCCCGGCAGCGGGGCAAATCACAGTGCTACGCCCCGATTTTGTGCGGTTTTTCACAAGGAAATGATGATTTGTTCAACAAAACCTCAATGTTTCTCCCTAAAATAGGAGGTTAAGGATATTGCATGATGACCCGAGGCCTCAAAACAAATTTTTCTTCTGTCATGGCCCCCGCGCAGGAGGATTTTCTGCGCCTGGGCGCGATGGCCGAAGAAGCCCTGAAAAACAGCGTCAAAGCCCTGGCCACGCAGGATGAACTCCTGGCCCGGCGCGTGGCCGAAAACGACCAGATGATGGACGACCTGGAGGCCGCCATCGAGCACGGCGCGCTCAGGCTCATCGCCCTGCACGGCCCCATGCTGCAAGACCTGCGCGAGGCGGCCTTTCTGCTCAAGGCCATCACCGACCTGGAACGCATTGGCGACCTGTCGGGCAAAGTGGCCCGCAACGCCCTGGAGCTTTTGCACTGGCCCCCCATGAAACAGTCCATGGACCTGCTGCGCATGGGCGAGATTTCCAGCGCCATGCTCAAAGAAGTGCTGGACGCCTATGTGAGCGGCAACGAAGAAAAAGCCCACGCCGCCTGCACCCGCGACGAAGAAATCGACCAGCTCCACCGCGACCTCACCAGCGAACTGCTGCACCAGATGAATCACAACCCCGCCACCGTCATGCAGGCCAGTCACTTGCTGGTGATCTGCCAGAGCCTGGAGCGCGTGGCCGATCACGTCACCAACCTGGGCGAACGCACGGTGTATGTACTCACGGGCAAAAAACCGCGGTATTGAAACGGCCTCCTGTTTCCATCTTCCCCTTCCAGTCTCGCGCCTGAACATCACTACAATGGGTTGATGCCCGTGAGACCTAGAGCCTGTTTAATAATTGCGCCATGTGGAACATGGTGTAATTTGAACAGGCTCTTGCGGCCATGGATGGCCGCACACGAAAACCGGAGATTTGAAAAAGCGCAGGTTTTCGCCACGCCGAGGGGGCTTGGCCCCCGATGGCGTTGGGTTTTAAAAGTCCACGACGGACTTTTAAAACAGGTTCTGTGGGGGTGCGCACTGCTCGCGCTGTGCGCCCTGTTGTTCAGTGCGCCCGCCCAGGCCCGCACGGTGCAGGAAGACTTCCGCGACGCCCTGAAAAGTTTCATGACCACCGCCGGCGCGCCCTGGAGCCTGAAGGCCCGCACCAGCCTGCCGCTGCTGATGAAAAACCTGAACGACGCCCTGCTGCACCCCGATCTCTCTGCTGAGCGGCCCCATGTGTTTGTGGCCCAGGGGGCGGCGTTTGTGCGGTGGCTGGGGCAGGCCGACGGTGTGCAGGACCGCTCGGAACTGACGGGTTTTCTGGTGACCAAGCTGGGCCAGTTGCTGGACTACGCCGAGGCCGCGCCGGGACAGGAAACCCCCGACTGGGCCGCCGTGGCGCTGATTCTGGCAGAGACCGCAAACCGGCGGCACCCCGGCGGCATGTTTGATGACCTCATCAGCCGCGCCAAACGCCTGAGCGCCCTGCCCGGCGGCGTGCTGCGCAACAACCCCACCGTGTCGGCGCTGTTGCGAGACGGCGCACGTCTGGCGCTGATGGACGACACCCTGTGGCTGGACCTGGCCGACACCTTTGCCGCCAACGCGCTGACGGGACGCGAAATCATCGTGCAGAAAAACCCGCCCACTGCCGCGCCGCCGGTGGCGTCTGCCGGGGGACTCACACCGCTGGACGCAGACCCCTTTGACGAAGCCAAGGTGCTGCGGGATTTTGGCGTGTTGCCGGGCACGGCTCCTCCGCCGGTCAACCCTCAGCTCCCGGCCACAACACCCGAAACGGCCTCAGCGTCTCAGCCGGGTGTGGTGGTGATGGCCCCGCCGGGCGAAACCCTCCCGGTTCCGCTCAGCGCATCAGCCCCCCCCACCGGCAATCCCCTGCCCTCGCCCCTGACAAACCAGCCTCCGGCAGAAACCACGCCGCCCGAAACAGTCGAAACCCTTGCGCCCCCCGTGGCCACCGGCACAGCGCCGCCCCCCATGGCGGTGGCGGCGGGCCAGCCCTTTGTGGTGCCGGAACTGGGGCTGAAGGTGACGCCCCCCTCGGCGGGCTGGTCGCGGGACGCGCAGTCGCTGGGTGGCAGCGTCACGTTTCTGAACGGCCCCTCGCGCTTCACCATTCAGCCAGAGACCGTGGCCGACGCCAGCGCCCACATGGACCAGACCGTGCAGGGCCTGCGGCGCGTGGGGTTTGAGGTGTCCTTCAGCAACCTGTCGTCCACCGGCGCGGGTTATCAGTTGGTGGTGGCCAAAGCGCCGCTCTCGCAGTGGGTGGAACTGAAAAAAGTGGGGGACCGCTGGTTTCTCATCACCGCCACCACCAACGCCCGCGACTTTGAACTGAGCCGTCCGAATCTGGAAAAAATGAGCCAGAGCGTGGAGGCGATGTGAGCTTGTCGGCGTTTGAGGGCTGCATTCCCACGAATGCGAATACAGGCCACCTTATTTCCCTCTCCCCTTTATGGGGAGAGGGTGGCCGCAGGCCGGGTGAGGGGTTAAGCAAAAAGCACCCCCCTTTTCTGGTCGGCAACCGGGTTCTGGGGGAGAAGGAGCAGTGGTTTTTTCTCTTTTGCTTTACGCAGGCAAGATGCCTGCGCCACCAATTTTTTGTTTTGAGCTGGATTCCCGCTTTTGCGGGAATGACGGCGGGGGGGAGGGAACGATGCGGCATTTTCTGACGACGTGGCCTTTTCTTTTGCAACGGCAATGGCTGCTGCTCTTTCTCCTGCTTCTTCTTCCCCTTTCTTCCTCCGTCCCGGCCAAAGGCAAAAACCTCCTCACCGAAGAACAAACCGCCCAGGTGCTGCAACAGGCCACGGTGGATTTTGAATCGGAGGCCTGGGAAAAAGGCATCGCCCGTTTGCAGGAGGCCCTGCCCGCCGCCCCCAACCCCGTGCCCCTGCTGCAACTGCTGGGGGAGGGTTATCTGGAACTGGGCGAGCCTGCCGAGGCCGCCGCCGCCCTGCGCGAGGCCCTGGGGTTGGACCCCGCCTGCCTCAAGTGCGCCACCAAGCTGGCCTATGTGCTGGTGGGTCTGGACGAACGGGAACAGGCGCGGGAAGTGTTGCTGGCGGCCCAGAAACGCCACCCCGGCAACACCGTGATCGAGCAGCATCTGGCGCTCGCGGGGGGTGGCGAAACCGTCAAGCTCAAAACCCGCCTCACGCCCGAAACCCAGGAGCGCGTGCGCCTCGCCCAGCAGGACCTGGAAGAACAGTTGCGCCAGTTTTCCGTGACCGAAAAATCCGGCGAGTCCTTTTTGGTGGAGAAGGATTTTTCCACCGCCGTGCGGGTGCTGAAAAAAGAACTGATCCAGCACCCCGACGACCCCGAACGCTGGACCAATCTGGGGGTGGCCCAGGACAGTCTGGGGGCCTATGAAGACGCCGTGCGCGCCCACGAAAAAGCATTGGCGATTTCCCCCGGCATGGCGGTGGCGCTGAACAACCGGGGCCACGCCATGGAAATGCTGGAACGTTTTGACGACGCCGCGAAGGATTACGAAAAAGCCCTGTCGCTCTCGCCCAGTTATGGCTTGGCGCTGCAAAATCTGGCCAACACGCTGCTCAAGCAGGAGAAAGTGGAAGAGGCCATCGGGGCCAATCTGCGGGCACAGGCCCTGGACCCCAAAGACCCCGCGCCCCACAACAACATGGCCTTTGCTTGGTTCAAGCTGGGTTATTGCCAGCGGGCCCTCTCAGAACTGGAGCAGGCCCGGATGCTGGACACCAGCCAGCCCACAGTGAAAGAAAATATCGCTTTTATCGAAGACGCCATGGCCCAGAAAGAGGGCCTTTGCACAAAAGAAGACCCGGCCCGCATCGCCGCCATCGAAAAGAAAAACAAGCCCGCCACCGCGCCAACCGGGGCGGCCACGCCGCCTTCCAAAACACCCCCCGCTGTGGCCAAAACCGGCCCGCCGCCTGCGCTGGCCCGTGGGGGTGCGCCGCCGCCGCTGCCGGGTCTGGGAGACCAGACCTGGCCCCTGGGCGGCTCGGTGAGCGGGCGGCTGCTCATCAGCACCGCCGCCGGAGAAGTGTTCAGCCTGAAGGGCGCGGGGGTGCTGCGGTTTGAGGGCGAGGGGTTGTTCAGCACCAGCCGGGCGGGTGTGCGGGCGTGGATGAAGCGCGAAGGCCCGACCTATATGGTGTGGGTACAGCGCCAGGGAAAACCGGCCCGCGTGCTGCTCAAAGACACTGCCTTCAAAAAACACCTCAGCCTGTCGCCCGACGGCATGAAGCTGGCCATGAGCACGTTCTCACAGCCCGGCTGGTCGCCCCAGACGGTGGTGGTTGACGTGGCCACGGGGGGCGCGCTGCTCAAGCTGCCCGGCAAGGCCCTGGCGCTGAGTTGGGAAAACGCCACCACCCTGCTGATGCTGGGGCGCGACTGCGGCGGCCAGGAGGAACCCTGCCTGAAACGCCAGCCCCTGAAAGGCCCTGGCCAGTGGGTGAACTTCGGCCCTACCGCCAAATATCTGTTTTATGCCGAAGGTGCGGCCCTCAGCCCCGTGGTGAAGGGGGTGCTTTATGCCCCCAGCCCCGTGCTGACGGACACGCTGGTGCGCCTGGACCTGAACGCCGGTGAGGTGCGGTTGATACAACCCCCGCCCCTGGCCAAAAACCTGTCCACGGTCAAGGCGGTGGCCCTGCGCGAAGGTCTGGCGGCCATGGCCCTGGGAGTGGGACAAGAGGTGTGGATCGTCACCGAAAAAGACGCCCAGCCAGCCCGCTTTTCTGTGCCCGGTCGCGTGCTGACGCTGGACTGGATGCCGTATTAAGGTGGGCGAAAACCCGTTTTCGGGTGACGTTGCAGTAGCCACGGGCGTCTCGCCTGTGGCATAAAAACAAAAGCAAAAAACATTTTCATTATTTTTTTGGTGGTGCAGGCATCCTGCCGGCGTTCATATCAACGGCGGCCGAGCCCGCCCGCCCCACTACAAAAACAGCTTTCTTGCTCAGTGGGGCGGGACCAGCTATCGCCTTTGCTCGGCCAGATGCCCTAGTTCATTTTGAAGAAATTTATGCACACCGAAGTTGTTCCCTCTCCCGTGCTTTGCATGGGAGAGGGTGGCGCGTAGCGCCGGGTAATGGGCGCGGGGGGTCTTTTGGGATTGCGGCAGCATATTGATGCTGCCGGGCGCGCCCAGCGGCGCG
>CAYJOG010000063.1:0-10007 GCA_964371695.1 uncultured bacterium | reverse complement strand
GCTCTAAGGCTTCTCGCGCCTGAAGCTGGCCTTGACTGGTTTGTACCAGTCGCGGTCGTGGTGAAAGTGGCTCCAGTAGCAGTTGGTGCTCATGGGGTCGAATTTCAGTTCATTTTTGCCGTTCAGGTGCGCCCGTTCGCTGGTGCATTGCATCAACACGCGCCAGGGTTCCTGGCTGTTTTTTTTGCGAACCACGTCCACAAAACCCGGATACCACGCCTCGCCCAGGTGCTGAAAAATGTCCAGCTTCACACGCCGGTGTTCGTAGCCCCCCGGCAGGGTGTTGTGAAAGTCCGGGTCCAGGCCCATCACCTCCACCTTGGTGCCCGCGCCCGGCTCGGCCACTTCGGTGAGGTTCTGGTTGGTCTTGAACACCCTTTGCAGGGGTGGGTTGTTTTTTTCCTGAATCATGAAAAGTGTGAGGGGCACGAGGTCTTTGGGTGAGAAGCGGTCGGGATGCACAAAGTGCTGCACCTGTCTGGCGGCCTGCACCGCCTGAGAGTCAACGCTTTTGCAGGCGGTCAACAGCAGCAGGGCGCTCAACACAAATGGCCCCAGAGCCTTATCGGGAAACCACTCACGCGGGTTCGGGGACATGATGGGGGTGGTTGTGTGGCAACCGGGGGGGTGGACGCGACTGGACTCGAACCAGTGACCCCTGCCGTGTGAAGGCAGTGCTCTACCAACTGAGCTACGCGTCCGTAGCGCAGGTATTTTAGAAGCCAGGGCCACCGGGGGCAAGGTGTGAATGATTGTCATGGACAAGCAGACTCCCTTACACTGCTGTCACGGAGGCAGACATGGCGATTCTGTTGGAACTTTTTGAGGAAAACATCAGCAAGTTTTTGTCCAGCCTGGGGCTGGCCACGCGTGAAGACGTGGAGATCATCGAAGACCGCCTGGGGCGGCTGGAGGAAAGGCTGACGGACATCAAGTCGGTTTACCGCGCTGCGGCCAGTCTCAAGCCTGCCGCCAAGGGACCCCAGCGCGAGGCCGCGCCGCTCAAGGCCGTGAAAAAGGCCTCCGCCAAACCCAAACCCAAAAGCGCACCCAAAAAGGCCCCCCGGCGGGCAGTGAAGGTTTGAAGGGCGTTTGAGTTGTCGCCTTGAGCACCACGCCGCCCAAACTGATTCACCTGGGGTTGAAGAACTATGTCAACGCCCACCGGGTGGTGGCGGTGATCAAACCCGACAGCGCCCCGGTCAAACGCATGGTGAACGAAGCGCGGGAGCGGGGGCTGCTGGTGTCGGCCACGCAGGGGCGCAAGGCCCGCAGCGTGGTGGTGATGGACAGTGGGCATCTGGTGTTGAGCCTGCACGCCACCGAGGCCCTGGCGGGCCGCTTGGCGGGTCAGCAGGCTGAGTTGCCGGACCTGCCAGAGGAAGAAGAAGAGGAGTCGCCATGAAAACCCCCGGCAAAAAAGAGGCTTCGGCCATTCTCAAGGCGGCCCAGCCCGCCCGGCCCCGTGGGGTGGTGCTGGTGCTGAGTGGGCCTTCGGGCGTGGGCAAGGGCACGGTGATCAGGGCCGTGGCGCGGGAGTTTCCCGAACTGGTGTACGCCCCCAGTTACACCACCCGGCCCCGCCGCCGGGCCAATGTGAGCGAGAAAAAGTATTTTTATGTGAGCGAGGCTGCGTTTGGCCAACTCAAAAAAGACGGCAAACTGCTGGAATGGGCCAATATTTATGGCCATTGGTATGGTTTGAGCCGCGAACACGTGGAAAAAGCCCGCCAGCAAGGCAAACTGGTGGTGTTGGAGGTGGACGTGCAGGGGGCGGCCACCCTCCAAAAAAGGGGTCTGGAAGCCCTTTATGTTTTCATGCTGCCCCCCAGTCTGGCCGAACTGGAGCACCGCCTGCGCCTGCGGGGCACCGAAGAGGCCGGATCGCTCAAAAACCGCATCCAGAACATGCCCTTTGAAATCGCCCAGGCGGTTCACTATACTTATTGGCTCGTTAACGCCGATCCCGGTCAGGCCGGGGAGGATCTCAAGGCGCTTGTCCGATCGGCGCGTTTGAAAAACCCAGCGGCGGAAAAACCGGCGAAGAAGAAAGGGCCAGAACATGCTTGATCCCTGCACCGAGGCACTCACCGACCGTATTGCCAACAAATACATTCTCTGCAACGTGGCGGCGGCCCGCGCCAAACAACTGGTGCAGCCCTCTGGCATCGAAACCATCATGGAAGAAGACCAGACCGAGCACCCCCTCACGGTGTCGCTCAAAGAGATCGCCATGGGTGTGATCGGCTACATGTCTCTGGAAACCGACCCGGACAAAGAAGACGAAGTGGCCGAAACCGCCAAGGCCGAGGTGGATTCTTCGGTGGACAAGGCCGACGACACCGCCATCATCGAGTAATCCTTGTTCGCCCCCGGCTTGCCTCAAGAGGTGGCGTGTTGCCACTGCCAGCAGCAGGCCCCCTTGCGCGAGCAGAAGGATCAGGCCGTGATGATGACCGAAGACGGCCGCGAGGTGGACAACCCCCTGAGCATGTTGCTTTATGTCTGCCCCCAGGGCCACGCCACACAGGGGCTTTTTTATCACGATGAGGTTTATTTTCGGGTGCAGGAACAACCCGGCTTCATGCTGTATTAACCCCAGCCTGTTTTTCTGGGCGGGATTCATTTCAAGGAGATTCCGTGGCCAAAGCATCCAAAAGCAAAAAACCCGCTGCCAGCGCGGTGAAAAAACCCCAGCAACTGGTGTTGGGGTTCCCCAAGGGCAGCCTGCAGGACGCCACCCAGAAACTGTTCGAGCGGGCCGGCTACCGCGTGGGCATTTCAGGGCGCAGCTACTTCCCCACCATCGACGACCCCGAAATCAAGCTCATGCTCATGCGTGCGCAGGAGATTCCGCGTTATCTGGAAATCGGCCTGCTGGACGCTGGCCTGACGGGCATGGACTGGATCATGGAGCAGGGGGCCAAGCTGGTTCACATGGCTCCGCTGTCTTATTCCAAGGCCAGCAGCAACCCCGTGCGTTGGGTGCTGGCGGTGCACAACGACAGCCCCGTGCGGTCGGTCAAAGACCTCCAGGGCAAACGCATCGCCACCGAGCTGGTGGGCGGCACCAAAAAATATCTCAGGAAACACGGCGTGAAGGCCGACGTGGAGTTCAGTTGGGGAGCCACCGAAGTGAAGGTGCCCCATCTGGTGGACGCCATTGTGGAACTCACCGAAACCGGCTCCAGCCTGCGGGCCAACAACCTGCGCATTGTGGACACCGTGGTGGAAAGCACCACCCAGTTCGTGATGAACAAGACGGCCCATGAAGACACGTTCAAACGCACCAAGGCCGAGCGGCTGCTGATGCTGCTCACCGGTGCGCTGGCGGCCCAGGACCGCGTGGGTCTGAAAATGAACCTGCGGGAAAAGGACCTGTCGCGCATCATCCGCCTGTTGCCGGGCCTGCGCCGCCCCACCGTGAGCCACCTCACCGAAGAAGGCTGGATTGCCGTGGAGGTCATCGCCATGGAAAACGACGTGAAAAACGTGTTGCCGCTGCTGAAAGAAGCCGGGGCCGAGGGCATCATCGAATACCCGCTGAATAAAGTCATTGAGTGAAAAGGCGGGAAGGGGTTGTTAATCTGACCCCCATGGCGGGCGTTGGGTTCAAAGGCCGTGTTGTGCTCAAGGTGGGCAGCAGCACCATCACCGGCGCGGACGGTTTTGTGGACCACGCCTTCATTCACGAACTGGCGGAGCTACTCGCGGCCCAGCGCCGGTTGGGCCTTGTGCCGATACTGGTGTCCAGCGGCGCGGTGGCTTTGGGGCGCGAGCGGATGGGTGTGAGCGCCCGTCCCAAAACCCTGCGCCAGCGGCAGGCCCTGGCGGCGGTGGGTCAGGTGGCCCTGATGAGCGCGTGGGCCGAAGCCTTTGGCCAAAGGGGCGTCACGGTGGCCCAGGTGCTGCTCACGCGGGATGTCGTTTCACAGCGTGAGAAATATCTCAACGCCCGCGCCACGTTCGAGGAACTGATCAAAAACGGCGTGTTGCCCGTGGTGAACGAAAACGACACCGTGGCGGTGGATGAACTGAAGTTTGGCGACAACGACACGCTTTCGGCCATCACGGCCCAGATGGTGGGGGCGCAGGCCCTGGTGCTGATGAGCGACGTGGAGGGATTTTTCACGGCCAACCCCCGGCACGACACCTCGGCCACGCTCATCCGCCAGACCGACGTGAACGATGTGCGACTGGACGAAGCCGCCGGGGCCGAAGGCTCGGACCTCGGCAGTGGCGGCATGTTCACCAAGCTCAAGGCGGCGCGATTGGCGGCTTTGGGGGGCACGCGCACCCACATCATTCAGGGCAAGCCCCTGGGCGCGTTGGGAACACTTTTTGCGGGCAAACCGGCGGGCACGTTGCTCACCCACAAAAGCACGCCCAAAAGCGCCAAAAAACAGTGGGTGGCCATGCAGGCCGAAAAGGGCCGAGTGACCATCAATGCCGGGGCGGCACAGAGCGTGGTGCAGGGGCAAAAGAGCCTTTTGCCCAGCGGCGTGGTGGCGGTGGATGGCGAATTTGAACGGGGTGACGCCATTGGTATACACGACGAAGCCGGGGTAAAATTGGCCTCTGGCCTCTCCAATTATTCCATCCACGATGCTGCGAAAATCGCCGGTCTTAAAAGCAGGGACATCGAATCCGCGCTGGGCTTTCGCCTGGAAGATGAGCTGGTGCATCGGGATTTTCTGGTGGTGCTGGGCAGCGGCGGCGCAGGCCCGTGAGCCGGTGTCGTGGGGCGGGTTTCTCAAAAACCCGCTGGTCCAGGAATGGACCTTCATCAAAAACGAACCGGACCTGAAACCCGACTCGGCGTTGTCGCAGGCGTGGTGGGTGCTGGTGTTGCGGCGGCAGGTGTATCTGGCGTTTTATTCGCCCGCGAGCGCCGTTTCGCCTGATCAGGAAGGGGCCTTTCGCCAGTTCCGTGAAGACGCCACCCAATTGCTGGCGGGTCTTCAGCCAGAGGTGCAAGCCATTCAGGGGGCGCTGGCGGCGCGGGCGGTGAAGCTGGAAGACGTGAAAGACCCCGCCGAGATTCTTTCTCCCCTGGCCGAAAAGGAGCGCAAACGCCAACTGGCCGCCCGGCCGCCCAAGTCCGAAAAAAAGACGGAAAAACCTGCACCGGTGCTCAGGGAAAAACCTGTGGCCGCACCGCCGGTGCTTTCCGCCACCGCCGCCGTGGCCGATGAAATAGACCTGGATTCCCCGGCGAAAGACGCCAAGCTGCCCGAAATCAACGTGCAGGGTTATCGCTCGGTGCGTTACCGGGCCATGAAGGTGGACGGCAGCCAGAGCCAGTTCGAGGCGCAGAACGGCCTGGCGCTGTTGGCGGACAAGGTGGAGCAGCGCACCGACATCACGGTGAGCACGCCGCCCGACGCCGACACCCAAGTGGAAGGCCGGTTTTATGAGTTCCCCAACCAGGAGCAGGAACTGGACATGCACGTGAAACACGGCCCCCTGGCGTTGCAGGGAGGCATCTTCAACGCCAATTTCCAGACAGGCACCTGGGCGGTGATGAGCAAAAAAATCCAGGGCTTACAGGCCAACTACACCCGTCCCAACTGGGGCCTGGGGTTCATCACCAGTCAGGAAAAATCTGTTGACCAGTCAGAAACATTTCAGGGCAACAACTCCAGGGGGCCTTACCGGCTCCAGAAGTTTCCCATTGTGGAGGGCACTTTGGTGGTGCGCCTGAATGGCCAGACGCTGGCCCCCAGCCAATACACGGTGGATTATTTTCTGGGGCAGATCACCTTCCGCGAGGTGTTGGACCCCAACGATCTGGTGGAGCTGTTTTATGAAGAAGAGCTGCTCTTCAACACCAGCGGACAGGATTCCAACGGCATGCAGGCTTTTTATGCCAGGGGGCCTTTGCGGCTGGACATGGGGCGGTTGAGTCAGAAGGCCGGTGCGGCCAGCGCCGCCACGGGGCTGAAAACCACCAGTTATGAATGCACGGTGGGCGACACGCCCGGCAGTTGCGCCATCACGGCGGATCTGCCCTATTGCCGTGAGCAGGTGTGTCTGGACTTGCCTCATGATCTTTTGCAGAAAAACACGGTGAAGGTGAGTGTGGACGAAGGGGAAGGATTTCAGGAAGTGGACTTTGGGGTTGTGCCTTATCGCTTCAACCTCACCGAGCGGGGTTATGCCTATGGGTTTCTGGAATTTGACGGCGCGAATCTTTTCAAGGTGAAAAAAATCAAGGTGGATTATGGTTATTTCCCGCCCACCGCCTCCACCACCCTCACGCAGGATTATTATCAGAACCAGATCACCATAGGCGCGCCAGAGCGGCTGAACGCCCCCATTTATGCGGGCAGTGAGGTGGTTTATCGGTGTCAGGACGACGGCCTGGGCAACTGCATCAACCCCGTGGAACTGCTGGCGGATTACGACATCTTTCCACAGGTTCCCCAGCCCGTGGATTATCAGGTGATCGAAGCCAATCAGGCCCTGCTGTTGGTGCGGGACCCCTTCAGCACCGGCCAGACCTTTGTGCGCGTTATCTTTCGCACACTGCCCGCCGGTGTGGGCACCGGGGGCAAACGGTTCGAAAAACAGATCACCGACATGGTGCTGAGTTACAAACCCAGCGAAAAATTCAACGCCAGTTATGAGCGCGCCCAAAGCACGTCAGACATTGGCCGAAAGCCCCTCAAGGTGGTGAACGAGCGCATCAACATCAGCCTCACCAGCACGCAGGTGCAGGAGGAATCCCTCACCTGCCCCGGTGGCACCACCTGCGCCTCGGTGAACCCCAACTGGGACAACACCCAGGCGGTGGATGTTTTTCTCATCACTGCCAACAAGGTGCGCCAGAACGTGTGTCTCACCCAAAGCCCCACACAGGATGACCCCTGCGAGGTGATTGTGGACTATACGGGCGGTGTGGTCACCTTCCGCAATCCGGTGCCGCAGGGGTCGCAGGTCACGGCCAGTTATTTCTATTTCCCCTGCAAGGGCAAGGTGTGTCGCCTGAGCCGGGGCGGCATTGTGGAAGGCTCGGTGAGTGTGTTTTTCGACGACGTGCTCAATGAGTCCAACAAACTCTCCGCACTGGATTTCAGCGTGCGCACCGACGAAGGCATGTTGCTGTTCGCCAAGGACATCCCCGCCACCGTGCAGACGGTGATCGTGAACTACGACTTCAATCTGTCGGGCAACTTCAACACCATTCAGGACGGCGAAGCCAGCAGCCTGACGATGGACTACAACCATGGCCCGCTCAAGGCCAAATACGAGGCCTTCACCAAAGACACGGTGTTTGCCGGGTTTGGCGTGGAGAACAACCTGGACACGTTGCGGCGCAACATCGAGGCGTCTTATCAGATTTCACCGCTCCTGGGTTTTGCCGCCAGCCGCCGCAGCATCGAGACGGCGCTGGATATCCAGAAGCTCAACGTGAAAGACCAGGAAGAAACCGCCTATGACCTCACCTTTCGCAGCCTCAAGGGGCTGGAGGCCAGCGTGGGCCTTTATGACCGCACCCTGCAGGATGACCTGCCCACGCGCCTGAGCGACGAAAAAACAAGTCAGGTGCGCTTTAACGCCAAGTTTCCCCTCGGCGCGCGTTATTCGCTGAGCGGCGGCCTGCAGAATGAGGACTTTGAAAACTTCACCAGCACCGGCTTGAAGCGCCAGACCACCAACATGAAGCTGGGGGCCGAGGCCAAACCCAACGAAGACCTCACCCTGGTGGCGCGGCTGGAAGAAAACGAAATCGAAACCTTGAGTCCGGCGCTCAGCTACACCAGCACCAACTCCATGGTGCAATACCAGTTGGACTACCGCGCCTTTGACCGCCTGAGCCTGGGCGTGGACCTGGACACCCAGGACACGCAGGACTCCCGCCCCGGCCAGCCTGCCCAGAGCCAGAACACCATCCACTATTCCTTGCAGGCCGATCCCTTCTGGAAAGTCAAAAACTTTGGCCTGGAAATGAGCCAGCAGGACACCCCCGGCACCCTGGGGGGCAAAACCCGCACTGACACCAGCAACGCCAACTTTCTTTTTGACATGGGCAAAAAGTGGGAAAGCAGCCTGACGTGGTTGAGCACCGAACTGGACGCGGGTTCGAGCGCCAGCAGCCAGCAAAACCAGGTGTTCGGCCTGAAATATGTGGGCCTGGGGCGGCTCAAAGGCTCATTGCAATACGAACTCACCGACCGCAACAGCCATTCGCCCACCAGCGCCACCACCACCAGCGGCAACAAATATGCCTTGCGCCTGTTTTATCTGCACAACGAAAAAACAAACCTGGCGGTGCAATACGACATGGATCAGACGGGCAGCACCGACAACAGCACGTTGCTCCTGGACATGCTGTATCGCAAAAGCGAAAACAACCGTTTCAAATATTCCTTCAACCACTTTTCCACCGGTTCGGACATCACCCGCTACGTGTTCGAAATCAACTGGTTCAAAAAACTCACCCGTGCCCTGGAACTCAACACCCAGGCCCGTTACGCCGATTCCCAAAGCGACAAAATGCCCAAAAACGACAACAAGGGTTTTCTGCTCAGCACCGAGCTGAAGGCCAACTTCAAATAACCGGCGGCATGTGGCTCTATTACCTGCTTTGGGGTTTGGCGTGGGGGGTGCGGTTTTTCCCGGATGCGCCCGCCTATGCCCTGTGCGACCGCCTGGGTGCTTTTGGTTTTGACAGGGTGGGGAAGTTCCGCCGCATTGTGCTGTTTAACCTGCGCCTCGCTTTTGAAGGCGAAGACGACGCCACCCTCGAAAAAATCGGCCGGGCCTGTTTTGCGCATCAGGCCAAATCTGTTTTTGAAATGCTCAAATATTTTCACGCCTCAAGCCGCCGGGGGGCGCAACGTGTGGCTTGGCAAAACGGTGAGTCATTTTTTCAGTACCGTGGCAAGGCGGTGCTGGTGGCGGGGGCCCACGCGGGAAACTGGGAACTTTTGACCCACGCCATTCAGGAAAAAGGAATGGCCCTCACCGGCGTGGGCGCGGTGATTCGCCAGAAGGGCATGAACCGTTTTGTGGAAACCTCGCGCCTGCGCCGGGGCATGGAAATCATTTATCGTGATCCGGGGGTGGTGCAGCGCAGCAAAAAAGCCCTGGAGAATGGCCGCCAGTTGGCGCTGATGGCGGATCAACACGCCGGTGACAGGGGGTTGATTGTGTATCTGTTCGAGCAACCCGCCTGGACCTTCAAAGGGCCGGCCAAATTTGCGCAAGAGACGGGGCTGCCGCTTTTGCCCATGTTCAGCTACCGGCGCAAAGATAACCGCCTGGTGTTGGTGATGGGTGCGCCCATTGAGCCGGTGAATGAAAACGGCCCCGTGCCGATGTACGACCTGCTCCAGATGTTTCAGGACCAGTTGGAAGACTTTGTGCGGGCCTATCCAGAGAGTTATTTCTGGATGCACCGGCGCTTCAAGGGTCTTTTGGAAGGTGCGTGAAATGCCCCACCCAAACCAAAACCTCACCCTGAACACCTGCCTCGTTTTCATCACCCGGCAACCCCTGGCCGGTGACTGGCAGGTGCTGCTGCTGTACAAAAATCGCGGGGCCAACGCAGGGCTATGGGTGCCGCCGGGTGGCAAGGTGCAGCAAACAGAAACACCCCTCATGGCGGCGCGCCGCGAAATGAAAGAGGAGACGGGTTTGTCGTCCACCGCCCTGCGGCCCATGGGGTTGGTGAGCCAGTGGGAGCCGCCGCAGCACTGGTCATTACACCTGTTTCATGTCCACGCTTTTTCAGGTCAGGAAAAAGCTGGTGACGAAGGCGATTTGGCCTGGGTGTCGGAACACGATCTGGATTCACATGACTTGCCGGTGCTGGACCAACAACTCTGGCCCCATTGGTGGCGGGCGATCAAAAATAATCTGTGGTTGGATGTGCTGGCTTTGCACGACCAGTCCGGCGGGCTGGAAGATTTGAAAGTGGAAAACCTGCCGGGTTAGCCAAGTGTTGATTTACATCCTGTTGATGCATTTTGGGTCATTGTGTTTCGCGGGGGCGTTGCCCC
>CAYJOG010000062.1:3132-10015 GCA_964371695.1 uncultured bacterium | reverse complement strand
GCCCAGACCTTCAACTTTACCGGTGTGCCTCAAATTTCGGCGGGCCAGACCCTGGACCTGCTGGTGTATTACAACTACGCCGCCGGTGTCACGGGGGGCATGACCTTCCGCTCGGCGCTCTCACAGAGCAGCCATCTGTCCGTGACGGGCGAAACCAGCGCCACGGCGCTCACGCTTTTGGGCGCGGGGGGCGCGTCGTTCCCGTTTCAGGGAGGGCAGACCACCGTGCTGGGGGGCATCACCGTGGCCGATGGCGACAACCAGCCCGCCGCCGGGTTTGGTGTGTACACCGCCCAGACCACCGCCGTGACCCGCCAGATCAAGCTCACCGCAGGGGCCGAAGAGGCCATAGACCTGGAGGCCATCCGCCTGTCGCCATCGGGCACGGGCAACGATGCCGCCGAAATCGCCGTGGTGCGCTTTTATCTGGATATCGGCTCCACCCCCGGCGCGGTGGACGGCACCGACACGCTGCTCACCTCCAGCCCCACCACCTTCGCCACCAACGACACGGCCCAGGTGTTCAGCTTCAGCGCCACATTGCCCAACATTCCCATCAACACTTCCCGCCACCTGCTGGTGGTGTATGAAATCGCCGGGGGGGCGTCTCCGGCGGGGGACACATGGTCCACCGGCATCAGTGCGTCGAGCGATCTCTTTTATAAAGGAAGCACCAGCGGCATTTCCTTCACCAGCACCACGGCGGCCAACAACGTGGCCCACACGCTGTCCAACGCCCACCCGGCCAAGCTCACGGGTAGGGCCACCATCACCAATGTCAACACGCCGGGGGTGTCCCTGCCCGCCAGCGTGCTGAGCCAGTCGGTGCTCAGCTTCACCGTGGCGGCAGACGCCCTGGAGAATCTTGTACTCAACGCCTTTCAACTGGGCAACAGCAGCACCGGCGGCGGCCACACCTCCAACCATGTGTCCGAAGTGGCCCTGTATGAAGACCTGGACAGCGACAATGTGGTGAGCGCGGGCGACACGCTGTATCTGCCCGTGGGCGCACCGCTCAACTACGGCGGCACAACACCGCTCACCTATCGCCTGCAAAGCCCCCAGACCATCACCGCCAGCGGCACCCGGCGGTTTCTGGTGACCTATAACATGGGGGTGTCGCCCGGCGCGAACGGCAGCACCTACGTCGCCTCCATCAGCCCCACCTATCTGGAACTCAGCGGCAGCACCAGCACGGGCAACGCCACTATCTCCGGCAGCACGCTCACCAGCGCCACCCATCAGGTTTATGGGGCCATCACCAACGTGGCCAACCAGTCTTTGGCTGCGGTGAGCGGCTCGGCGGTGGCGGTGGTCAATGGCGCACCCACCCAGGCGGTGCAACGTTTGCAGATCACCGTTTCCGCAGCCGAACAGGCCAGCCTGCAAAGCATCAAAATCCGCCCCAACGGCACCGCCAACGACCAGAGCAACATCACCGCCGTGCGGTTTTATCTGGACGTGGGCACCGAGGCCGGGCGGGTGGACAGCGGCGACACCACGCTTGCGACCACCAACACCACGTTTACGGCGGACAACACCGCCACCACGTTCAACTTCACCGCGCCCATCACGCTGGCGAGCGGCACCACCCACAACCTGCTGGTGGCCTATGACGTGGCGGCGGGCACCAGCACGGCGGCGGGAGCCTTTCAGGGCATCATGGACCGCCCCTCGGTGGATATCGTGGCCACCGGGTCCAACAGCGGTGTGCGGCTGATTCCGCAGGACGGCGCGAGCGCGCCCAACAACTCGGTCCAGACCGGCGACAGCATGTCGGCGATTCCGGGCGTGACGGTGAGCACCGGCGCGACGAATCCTGCGGCCACGGGCATCATTGAGAACGCCGCTTTTCAGGTGGTGATGCAGATGACGCTTACCAACGGCACCGGCTCCACCAACAACGTCACGCGCATCGCGCTGACGCCGTCCGGCTCCATGGATGATCTGGCGGAACTCACCAACGTCACGCTATGGCTGGACGCCGACGCCAACGGTGCGTTCAGCAGCACGCTGGATACCCAACTCAACACCACCTTCACCGCCTACACCGCCGACAGCACCTATCGCAATTTCATCCTGGACACCCCCGTCAACCTCACCAGCGGTCAGGCCAAATCGGTGTTTGTGGTGTATTACCTGCCCGCCGCCCCCACCGCAGACCCCGGCGACACCCTGGCCGTGACCATGCCTTCGGGCACGTCGCGCCTCACCCCCAAGGTGACGTGGCAGGAGACGCCCATCACCGCCGCCCTGGGCGACTGGGGCCTCGGCTCGGCCACGGGCAACACCCACAAGGTCACAGGCCGGGTCACCATCACCGACGGGGCCGAGGTGAGCGCCGCGCCCACTATCAGCGCCAGCAACCCCGGCGTGAACATGGCCAACTTCAACGTGACGCCCAACGGCGAAGACTTCAGCGCCGTCACCTTCACCCTCACGCCCAGCGGCACGGGCCAGGACGCCTTTGACATCAGCGCCGTGAAAGCCTGCGTGGACACCGCCAGCAAAAGCTGCAACGACGACGCCGCCAACCTCTGCACTCTTTCCGCCAACACCTACACCACCGACAACACCGCCCGGTCCTTCACCATCACCGGCGGCGTGGGCCTGTGCGCCAGCACCATCACCCAGGCGCGGAACATCAGCGTGGACTACACCATGGCGGGCAGCGCCTCGGCGGGGGAGACCTTTGCTCTCGCGCTCACTTCGGTCACCGCCACCGGCGTGTCCAGCTCCCAGGCCATCCTCACCAACAGTTACACCGTCACACCGGCCACCGCCACGGTGGCGGGCAGCGTGGCCGTGGTGAGCGGCAGCAACAACCCCACCACCAGCTTTGCGGTGTGGAACGATGCCTCGATGGAAATCATGCAACTGGCCATCACGCCGGGGCCGGAAGAAAACATGCTGCTCAAGAGCATTTTGCTGGACCCGACGCCCGCCAGCGGGGCGGGGGGACTGGCCACCAGCGACGCCACCGAAATCACGGCGGTGAAGTTTTACTGGGACACCAACAGCAACGGCTTGGTGGATGGCGGCGACACACTGCTCACCACCACACCCGCCACGTTCACGGCCAACGACACACCCACGTCCTTCAGCTTCAACGCGGGCACGGGGGTGACGGTGACGGCGGGTATCACCACCAACCTGCTGGTGGCCTACACCATGGCGGCCACCGCCGGGTCGGCCGGGCGCGACGCCAGCGGCCAGATCACCAACCTCTACGACATCTACATGACCGGCGCGCTCACCAGCAATCAATATGTGGCCACCGGTCTTCAGCCCATGCGTTCGTCGGTCAAAAGCGTGGTGGGTTCCGCCACCCTGGCCCTGGGGGCCCAGACCCCCGGCGCGCAGAGCGTGGGCACGAACATCAGTGCGTCCTATCTGCAATTTTCCATCGCGGCGGACACGTTCCAGACCGTATCGCTCAAGTCGGTGAACATCACCCCTGCTGGCACGGGCAACGACGCCACGGGCCTGCTCAGCCCCAGCCTTTATCTGGACAACGACAACAGCGGCACGCTGAACACCGGCGACTGTCTCATCAAGCAGGTCACCACCGGTTACAGCGCTGATAACACCGCCACGCTTTTTGATCTGTCCACCGACCCCGACACCTGCCGCCAGATCACCGCAGGCACCACCAAAAACTTCATTGTGGTGGTGGAAACGTCTCCCACCGCCACGGCGGGGCAGACCTTCAACGCCAAAATCGCCGCACTCACCGACGTGGTGCTTTCGTCTTCAACCGTGACCTCGCTGAACCCCACGGGCACGGTGCCCGTTTCGGGCAACGATCTGGTGCTGAATGGCACACTGAACGTCACCACCGCCACCTCGCCCCCTGCGGCGGCGGGGGTGGAGGCCGACGCCCTGGGTGTACCCGTGTTTGGCTTCAAGCTCTCGGCGCTCACCGAAAACACCCGTGTGGACCGCATTGACCTGCGCGACGTGGGCGTGGGGGCCGGGGGCAGCCTCAACGACAACACCGGCATCACCCAGGTGAAGTTTTATGTGGATGAAGGCTCCACGCCCGGCGCGGTGGACGGCACCGACACCCTGCTCACCATCACACCCACCAACTTTCTCGCCGACGTGACCGATGCGGTGGAGCAGCAGTTCACCATTGTGGGTGGTGTCACCATCAACTCCGGCCAGAGCAAGAACATTCTGGTGGCGGTGGATTTCAACGGCAACATTTCGCCCTCCAAAACGCTGCAATACCAGATCAACAGCCCTGCTGCCGATGTTGTCGCCACGGGCCTTTCCACCAGCACCACCATCACCCCCAGCGGCACCCAGGTGGCGGCCAACATCCAAACCATCAAGGGCAAGATGTTCCTCGCGCTCAGCCCCAACACGCCGCCCGCCCAGGGCATCCGCGCCAACAGCAATGACCAGCCCATCATGGCCCTCAGCCTGCAGGCGGGCGAAGAAGACCTGGTGCTGCAAGAGATTCGGGTGAAGCCCACCGGCAGCGGCAACGACAACACCGGCATCACGGGCATCAAGTTTTATTTCGACACCGGCACGGCGGGCATTGTGGATGGTGAAACGCAGATCGTCACCGCCAGCGCGGCGGTGTATCCCGCCGATGAAACCGCCATCGCCATCACCCTGGGCGGTGCGGCGGGCGCACGCACCATCACGGCGGGCACCACCAAAACCCTGCTGGTGACCTATGACATGGGCACGCCCATCGCGCCGGGGTCCACCTTCCGCGCACAGCTCACACAAAGCACCGACATCCGCGCCACCGGCGGCAGCTCATTGCAGACCATCTACGCCAACACCACGGCGGCGGGCAATATCCAGACCGTCGCGGGCAATTTGGCGGTGGAAAACGCCAATCTGTTCGGCAACGGGGCCATTGTGCCCGGCCAGACCAATCAACCGGCGGCCAGTTTCAAGTTCTCGGTGGACTCCGCCGAGAACATCACGCTCAACACGCTGCAAGTCACCCCCAGCGGCACGGGCAACGATGCCACCAACATCACGGCGGTCAAGTTCTGGGTAGACAACGACGCCAGCGGCACCGTGAGCGCGGGCGACACGCAGATAGACGCCTCGCCTCTGGTGTATACCGCTGATAACACCGCCACCACGTTCACCTTCACCAGCGGTCTTTCACTGCCGGCTTCGGGTTTCAAAAACGTGCTGGTCACCTATGACCTTTCAGCGGGCACCATCGGCGGCAACAGTTTTGTGGCCACCGTGCCTGCCCTGGGGGCCACGGGCCTGGGGGGCACCAGCGCGGTCAACATTCGCTCCACCGTGGCGGCGGCAGGGCCAACGCGCATCGCCACGGGCACCTTCATGGCGTCGCTTTCGCCCAACACACCCGCCACCGGCGGGGTGGATCTTTCCGACAGCGAGGCGGAAGTGCTGGCGGTGGATTTCACCGCCGGGCCAAACAGCGGCATTTATCTGAACTACCTCACCCTCACACCGGCGGGCACGGTCAACGACTTCACCAGTCTGGCCGCCGTGAAGTTTTACTGGGACCTGAACACGCCGGGCATTGTGGACGGCGAAGCGGCGCTCAACGCCACGCCGGTTTCCTTCAGCGCCAACGACACCGCCACGCAGTTTGATTTTGCCTCGCAAAACGCCAGCGCGTCCATTCTGGTGGCGGCGGGGCAGTCGCGCCGCCTGCTGGTGGTCTATGACTTTGTAGACGGCACGGCGGCGGGCCTCACGGCGCGGGCCTCCATCGCCAGCGCCACCGATGTCAGCGCCAGTGAACAGGTGAGCTTCCTCAGCGTGTCACCCACCCTGGGCGGCTCCATCACCGGCAACTACCAGACCACCCGCAACGGGGCCACTGTGGCGGCGGGTGTGTTCAACCCCATTTCCAGCAACATCCGGGGCAGTTCGCTGAACGTGCCCATGCTGCAATTCACCGTCACCAACGGCCCCAACGAAAGCAGCAACCTTTATGGCCTCACCCTCACGCCCACCGGCACCGCCGACGACCGCCTGGACGTGACCCAGCTCAAGCTCTACCGCGACAGCGGGGCCACCCAGGGCGAGGTGGACGGCACCGACGTGGCCATCACGCTGGCGACCAACAAATACAGCAGCGACGAAACCGCCACCACGTTCCTCATTGCGGGCACCGAAACCATCACCGCCAACACCGCGCAGAACTACCTGCTGGTTTATGACATGGCCAACACCGCCAGCACCGGCGAAACCCTGCGGGCCGATCTTTCCGGCAGCAATGCGGTGCAGTTGCGCGGCGTCACCAGCAATCAGGTGTTCGGCGTGGGTGGGGGCAATGTGAATGGCAACACCCAGACCATCCGGGGCGGCCTCACGTTCCAGGCCGGGCTGAACAACCCGCCAGCCAGGGCCCACAACAACGCCGAAGACAAAACCCCCACCACGCAACTGCGCATGACGGCAGACGCCAGCGCGGGCATCAGGGTGGAATCGTTGGCGCTCACGCCCGCAAGCCCCGCCGGTTGCGCGGCCACGCAGTTTGACGATTCGGCGGACATTCTGCAGGTGCGCTTTTTTGACGACGCCGACGGCGACGCCGTGGCCGACGTGGGCGAAACCGAACTGGGGGCCACGCCCGCCACTTACACGGTGGACGGTACGCTGCAAATCTTCACCCTCGCGGCTCCTTTTGACATCACGGCGGGCACCACCAAAAACCTGCTGGCGGCTTACACCCTGGGGGGCACGGCGGCGGCCTGCGAAGTGTTCAGCGCCAGCGCCGTGCTGAGCTCCTCGGTGGTGGCCAAAGACATCACCGGCGGTCTCAGCGCCGCCATTGTGAGCGGCAGTGTGAGCGGCAACACACAAACCATCGGCGGCGTGGTCACGCTGGCCAAGGGCCCCGCCAGCCCCCTCAGCACCGTGGGCG
>CAYJOG010000062.1:0-3122 GCA_964371695.1 uncultured bacterium | reverse complement strand
CTATTCCGCCGAGGCCGTGCAACTGGAGAACCTCACGCTCACCCCGGCGGGCACCGCCAACGACGTGAGCGACCTCACGACTTCTGTTGCCGCTGACGTGAGCCTTTATTACGACATCGACGCCGATGGTGTGCTGGACGCGGGCGAATGGCAGGTGGCCACCACGCCCACCGGTTACACCACCAACGACACCGCGCGCCAGTTCACCCTCACCACGGCCTTCGTCATCAGCGCCAGCCAGACGGCGGCGTTTCTGGTGACCTACAACATCGGCAGCACGCCGGTCACGGGGGCCACCTTTCAGGCGTCCATTTCACTATCGTCGCAGGTGCAGGTGCGGGGTGTGAGCAGCAGTTCGCTCATCAACGCCACGGGCAGCGCGGTGGGCAACGTGCTCACGGTCACCGGCCCGCTCACGGCGGCGCTGGGCGGCAGCAATCCGGCGGCCCGCGCCATCAATCCCACGGCCACCGGCGTGCCCGTGTTGCAGTTCACCCTCACGCCGGGGGCCGATGAAAACGTCAAGCTGCAAGCGGTGGCGCTCACGCCCAACGGCTCTGGCCAGGACAACACCGACATCGACAAGGTTCACATCTATCTGGACGTGAACGCCGACGCCAAGGTGGACGCAGGCGACACCGAAGTCGCGCTCACAGGCTCCACCATTTTTTCAGCCAACAACACCAAAACCGCGTTTAACCTCGCTGCGCCGCTGGAACTGGCCGCCTCCACCACGGGCACTTTTCTGGTGACGGTGGACATGGACAGCGCGGGCGGGGCCATCACCGGCGAGACCTTCGCCATCGGTATTTCACAGGGCGCGGACATCTCCATGTCGGGTGTGGTGAGCCTTCAGGCCATACCCGTCACGCTGGCCCCCACCACGGGGCTGGTGGGCAATCCCATCCAGATCGGCGGCGACCTTTCCGCCGCCATGGGGCCGGGCAATCCGGCGGCGGTGGGCGTGGCCCCCGGCGCCATGGCCCAGCCCATATTGCAGATGGTGGTCACGGCGGGCACCAGCGAAGGCGTGGACATCACGGCCATTGCGCTGACGCCCGCAGGCTCTGCCGATGAGCGCAGCCAGAACACAGTGGTGGATGGTCGCGTGGCCAAGGTGCGGTTTTTTGTAGACGCCAACCAGAATGGCGCGGCAGACACCGGCGAAGAAGAAATCATTCCCAACCTCACGCCCTCGGTGTTTGGTTCCGACACCGTCAAGCAGGTGTTCACCCTGCCCGCCGGGGGCGGACGCCGCGTGACGGCGGGCCAGTCCAAAACCTTTCTGGTGGCCTATGACCTGACGGCCTACACCAATAGCGCCAACGTCAACCCCCTGCAGGAAACCCTGAAAGTCACGCTGGACCCGGCCACGGATCTCACGGCCCAGGGAGCCACCAGCGGCTCGCCCATCACCGCCATGGGGGCCATTCTCAGCAGCAGCACCATGACCTTTGCCGGGTCTTTGGCGGGCGCGGTAGACGCCGCCACACCCGCCGCCGCCAACGTGGCCACGGGCGTGACAGACCAGCCCGTTTTCCGGTTCAACCTGCAGGCCCTGAGCGAGACGGTCACGCTCAAAACCGTCACGGTCACCGGCGCGGGCACACTGAACGAAGACACCGCCATCAGCAGCCTCAAGCTTTACCGCGACAACGGCGCAACCGTCGGCTCGGTGGACAGCACCGACACCCTGGTGGCTTCGTCGGGGGGCAGCCCCTTCACCACCAACAACGGCACGGCCACGCTCACGCTCATCAGCGGCGGGCTGGCCATGACGGTGAACGCCACGCCGGTGACGGGCAGCTTCAGCACCAGCGAGAGCTTCCTGCTCACCGCCAGCCTGAGCGGCACCGAAACAGCGGGCCAGACCATGGCCTTTACGCTGGTGGGGGCAAACGCCGCCACGGGCACCGGGGGCCTCACCAGCCAGACCATCCGCCTGCCCAACACCACGTCGCTCAGCAGCAACAACCTCACCGTGGTGGGGGCGCTCACCGTGGGCATTGGCCCCAAAACGCCCGCCAGCACCATTGCCCGCGCCCAGGCGGCCGCCCCGGTGCTTCAGTTCACCGTGCGCACCGGCGCGGCCGAGGACGTGCGGCTGGACACGGTTACGCTTACGCCCAGCGGCACGGGCAACGACGCCACCGACGTGGACGCCGTGAAGTTCTATGCCGATGCCAACGACAACGGCCTGGCCGACACCGGCGACACCCTGCTTACCACCACCCCCGCCCAGTTCACCGCCAACGACACGGCCACCGCCTTCACCATCACCGGCGGTTACACCCTCACCAAGGGCACCAACAAAAACATCCTGGTGGCGTATCAGACCAACAACAACCCGGCGGCGGGGGCCAGCTTCAAAGCCAGCCTTGCCAGCAACACGCAACTCACGGGCACCGGTGTCACCAGCGGCGCACCCGCCAGCATCAGCCTCAGCGGTGGCGCAGCGGTGAACGGAAACACCCTGTTCATTGACACCACCAGCCCGGCCCTGGTCACCACCAACCCGGCGTTTGCCAGCGACGGCACCGCCAAGCTGGACGCCCTGGACGACGACGACACCGTGCGCTTTACCTTCACCGAACCCATGCGCGCCGTGACGGTGGACGCCACCAATGTGAACCTCGTGCTGGGGCTGAACAACAGCCACTCCTGGCTGTCGGGCGGCACAAACGGCCAGATCACCTCGGCCAACTGGACAGCCACCACCACGCTGGAGATCAAGCTCAAGAGCAACGCCACCCAACCGGCCACCGTGGCGATTGGCGACACCGTGACGCTCTCGGCGGGCTTTTTTGTAGACGCGGCGGGCAACACGCTGACGGGCACAACCACCACCATCACGGGCAACTTCGACGAAAAAGCCCCGGCCCTGCTCACACCGGCTCCGGCGGGTGTGACGCTCAACTCCCTGGGCGAGATAGACGCCAAGTTCAGCGAACTGCTGGACACCGTGTCTTCGCAGGTGGCGGCCAACTACACCATCGCGGCCAAAAGCGGCAGCACCGACACCCTCACCGTCACCAGCGCCACCCTGCAGGCCGACGGCAAAACCGTGCGGGTGCGTTTTGGGGGCATGACAGCCGCCGCCAACGCGGTGTACACCCTCACGG
>CAYJOG010000061.1:0-10017 GCA_964371695.1 uncultured bacterium | reverse complement strand
CGCAGTTCGTGGGCCAGCCCCCCCACCATTTCCCCCATGGCCCCCAGGCGCTCCTGGCGTTCCACCAGTTGGCGCAGGCGTTCGTTCTCCCTGATTTTTTCGTGAAACAGTTCGGCCACCAGACCCGCGAACATGGACATGAGCCACAGGGACGCCAGGGCCTCCAGAAAATCCGCCCGGCCCTTGGCCCACATCGCCAGCGGCGGCTGGTCAAACAAAAGATAGGTGACACCAGACTGAAAAACGCCCAGCACCACCGCCCCCCTCAGGCCAAACCAGAAGGCCGCCATGATCACGCCGATGCTCATCACCATCAGGGCGTTGGCGACATTGAGATCGGCGTCGAGCAGCAGGTAGGTGGTGATGGCCAGGTAGAGCGCCAGCTGGATCACCCCGCGCCAGCGTTCGGGCAAAATGGGATGCACCAGAAACACGGCGTAGCTGCCCACCACCGCCACCGCCAGAAAAAGCCAGAAGCCTTTTTCTCCCAGTAAAAGCGCCGTTTGACGGAACAAAAACAGAAACAGCAGAAAGCAGAAATAACCCGCCACCAGCCAGTAACTGCGCACCGGCACCGGGGCAAACAGGATGCTTTTGAAGAATCCTTTCAGCCAACGGCCCGGCGCGAAAGCCTTTTGTGGCGTGGCTGACATGGTTAAAGATTAACTTGGTCTGGAAGCATTTACCCGTGGTGACGGCAAGTTGGGCGTTTTTTCTGCGAAATGCTCTCTTTTGGGGTAAGTTTCCAGTTCAGTCAGGCCGATAAAACCATTCGGTCAATCAGGGGCAACACCCCATCTATATAAGGAGCATTCATGAGCGCCACACAAACCGCCCTCAAGCAGGACTACAAGGTCAAGGACATTTCCCAGGCCGAGTTTGGCCGCAAGGAAATTGACATCGCCGAAAAGGAAATGCCGGGGCTGATGGCCCTGCGCGAAGAGTTTGGCGCGTCCAAACCGCTGAAGGGCGCACGCATCGCCGGGTGCCTGCACATGACCATCCAGACTGCCGTGCTGATTGAAACCCTGATCGAACTGGGCGCGGAAGTGCGCTGGAGCAGTTGCAACATTTTCAGCACGCAGGACCACGCCGCCGCCGCCATCGCCGCTGCGGGGATTCCCGTGTTTGCCTGGAAGGGCGAGACGCTGGAGGAATACGACTGGTGCATTGAGCAGACCCTGAACTGGCCGGACGGTCAGCCCCTGAACATGATTCTGGACGACGGGGGCGACCTCACCATTCTGGTGCATGAGAAATATCCCGACCTGCTGGCGGGCATCAAGGGCATCAGCGAAGAAACCACCACCGGCGTGCATCGCCTGTATGAAATGACCCAGAAGGGCACGCTGGGCTGCCCCGCCATCAACGTGAACGACTCGGTGACCAAGAGCAAGTTCGACAACCTCTATGGCTGCCGCGAAAGCCTGCTGGACGGCCTGAAACGCGCCACCGACGTGATGGTGGCGGGCAAGATTGCCGTGGTGGCGGGTTATGGCGACGTGGGCAAGGGCTGCGCCCAGGCGCTGCGGGGCCAGGGGGCGCGGGTGCTCATCACCGAGATTGACCCCATCTGCGCGTTGCAGGCCGCCATGGAAGGTTATGAAGTCGTGACCATGGAAGACGCCGCGCCGTTGGCGGACATTTTCATCACCGCCACCGGCTGCCGCGACGTGATCTGCCGCCACCACATGGACGTGATGAAGGACCACGCCATTGTGGCCAACATCGGCCACTTCGACCTGGAGATTCAGGTGGAAAGCGTGTTCGGCGACAGCAAGCTGAAACGCCTGAACATCAAGCCCCAGGTGGACAAGGTGATCTGGCCCGACGGCCGCTGCATCCTCATTCTGGCCGAAGGCCGCCTCATGAACCTGGGCTGCGCCACCGGCCACCCCAGCTTTGTCATGAGCAACAGCTTCACCAATCAGGTGATGGCGCAAATCGAGTTGTGGAATCACACCGACCGCTACGAGAAAAAGGTCTACACCCTGCCCAAGCACCTGGACGAAAAAGTCGCCCGCCTGCACCTGGGCAAACTGGGTGTGCGCCTCACCGAACTGACGGCGGAGCAGGCCGGTTATCTGGGCATCGCGACCCAAGGCCCCTTCAAACCCGATCATTACCGGTATTGAGGTTTTTCAGCATTTATGCACTGAGTCATCGTTCCCTCTCCCCTTCATGGGGAGAGGGTGGCGCGTAGCGCCGGGTGAGGGGTCAAGTATGAATAAAAAACCAAAAAAGATTTTTGTTTTTTGTTTGAACCCCGGCACTGTCGTGCCGCTGGGCGCGCCCGGCAGCATCAATATGCTGCCGCAGCCCCAAAAGACCACCCGCGCCCATTACCCGGAAGAATTAGCCCCAAGAGGCCAATTCTTCCGACCTCTCCCTCAAGGGGAGAGGTGAAGGGCCACCCTTTTTTGTTTTACACCACCCGCCGCCGTTTTCGGGCCTCGCCCGTCAGCTTGTCCTGCATCTGCACCAGACCCACCACAATCCCGAAAAACAACGGCACACCAAACAGCACTGTGTTTTTCTGTATTTCCTTTTGACGCAGCACCAGCATGCCCGCCATGGCCTGCTGCAACGACAGCACCATTTCGCCGTTGGAGACAATCTGCCACACCCGGCCCGGAGACGGCGTAACGCCCCCCAGCGGCTCTATCCACACCTGAAGTTTTTTGCCCATGGTGATTTTTTTCTGGATTTCCAGAATGCCCGGCCCTTCATAAAACAGAACCCCCAGGCCCTTGATTTCAAAGTCCAGCCGCACCTCCCAGCCCGCCCGGCGGTTGCCGCCGCTGACGATTTCAAATATCACCAATTGTTGCGGCTGGGGCATCCAGGGTTGGGGTGTTGTGCGCACCACCGCCAGATACACCACACCCACCGCCGCCACCGCCAGCACCAGTTTGAGTTTGAAGAGCAACAACAACGGGCCAGAAGGTTCTGAAGCAATAACGGAGATGGATTCGCGGGAGGGCGGGTCTGACGGGCCGGTCTCTGGCCCAGCGCCCGGAGCAAAAAATCCTTCCTCCTCCGGCGCAGGCGCGGCCTGCGGACGCACACCCAGACGCGCCGCCATTTGCTCAAACCCCATGGCCGCCGCCAGTTCACCAGCCGTCTGGCCCTGCTGGTTGACGGGCCTTGCATCAACCCCTTCACTCAGCAGCGAGTCCACCGTTTCGCCATGACCGCGAGCCACGACACAATGCAGGGGCGTGTTCCCCTGGTGGGTCTGGCGGTGCGGGTCCGCGCCACGGCGGATCAGCACCTGCACAAGCACCGTATTCCCCGCCAACGCCGCCTCGTGCAATGGCGTGGCCCCGCGCTGGTCGGCGGCGTTGGGGTCCAGACCCTGCACCAGCAAAAACGCCGCCACGGGGCGATGGCCATTTTTCACCGCCACGTGCAGCAGGGTCTCGCCCTGAGCATTCACCACCCGCAGATTTTCACCGGCCTGCACCAGAACCTTGAGTTGATCCAGACTCCCCGAAGCCACTACGTCCCAGACGCTCATCGACACCCCTGAAAATTATCCCAGAAATCCATGAGGCTTCTACGCTCCCGGCTTGCAGATTCCCTCCTGCACCAGCAGCGCACCCACCTTTTCAAGCCCCCGCGCGAAACTTATCACCATCTGGTCCAGGTCCTCTTCGCCCACCACCAGCGGCGGCGAAAACGCCAGCGTGTTCACGATGGGGCGGCAGATGAGGCCCTCTTCTTCCATCAGCAACATCGCCAGCCGCTTGCCCACCCCCAGGGCCGCATCAAATGCTATTTTCCGCGCCTTGTCCGCCACCAGTTCAACACCGGCAATCAGCCCCAGGCCCCGAACCTCGCCCACCAGCGGATGTTCCCCCACGGCGGCCCGCAGATTTTTCTGAAAAACCGCCCCCAACCGGGCCGCCCGCCCCGGCAGGTCTTCTTCTTCAATCAGCCGCAGGTTTTCCAACGCCACCGCTGCCGAAAGCGGATGGGCGCTGTAGGTAAACCCATGGGCGAAAGGACCATGTTTTGCCGAAGCGTCCTTGAGAATCTCCCACGGTTCGTCCCCCACCATCAACGCCGACATGGGCACATAACCGCTGGTGAGGCCCTTGGCCAGTGTCATGAAGTCCGGCTTCAGGTCATACACCTCGCTGCCAAACCACTGGCCCAAGCGACCAAATCCGCTGATGACTTCATCCACACAAAACCACACGCCGTGGCGTTTGAGCACCGGCGCGATGGCCTCGAAATATCCCGCCGGGGGCGGCACAACACCCCCCGCCCCCATCACCGGCTCGGCCACAAAAGCCGCCACGGTGTCAGGCCCCTCGGCCAAAATCAGGTCTTCCAGTTCCTGGGCCAGACGGGCCGAAAAAGCCACCTCGTCCTCACCCGGTTGGGCGTTCCAGTAATGGTGCGGTTTGGTGACGTGCAAAAAGCGATCCACTGGCAAATCAAAACCGGCGTGCATCGGGTCCAGGCCGCTGAGGCTGGCGGTGGCCACCGTGACACCGTGATAGGCCCCCCGGCGGGTGATGAACTTTTTTTTCTGCGGCAAACCCCGCTGATTGTTCAGCAGCCACACCAGTTTCACGAGGGTGTCGTTGGCCTCACTGCCGGAGTTGGCGAAAAAAACGTGGTTCAGCCCAGGCGGCGTCATGGCCACCAGCTTTTGCGCCAGCAGAATGGATGGCGGATTGGCCATGCCCATGAAGCTGTGGTAATAAGAAAGTTGCTCGCACTGCGCCGCCATGGCCCGCGCCATTTCGGGGCGGCCATAACCGATGTTCACACACCACAACCCCGCCATGGCGTCCAGATATTCCTTGCCCGTGGCGTCGTGCAGGCGCACCCCCTGACCGCGCACCATCACGCGGGGACCAGCGGACAGGTGCTCATGCACCGAGGTGAACGGGTGCAGGACAAACGCCCTGTCCAGCGCCGCCAGTTCCGCCGGTGAATGGTTGGGGATGTCAGTCATTAACCGCCACGTTGACCACCGCCGAAAACTGCACCAGATGCAGCCCCCGGTGATCATGAAAAAACTCGCCGTTGGCATACCAGCCAAAATGCGGCACCACACCAAAAGCGCCACCAAAGGCTTTTGCGTCTGACCCCACCGCGCCAAAAAAACGGCTGTTGCGGGCGCAACAACTGGTGACCACGCCAAAACGCGCCTCGTGCATCACGTTTTTCAGTCCCTGGGCCAGACGGTCCAGACCATCGGTGGCCCCCTGGGCGTTTTTGGCCATGAGCTGGGCGGGCACCCCCACGGGCACCTCCAGCGTCAGGCGCAGCGCCCCGCCCTCGCGGTCCACCCCCATCACCGGATAGGCCAGGAACGCCTCCGGGTCACGCAGCTCTCCGGCCTGATCATAGGGAAAGCCCACAAACAACTGGGCGTCCACCTCGTTGCCTTCGTTCTCCAGGGCGTTTTCCAACCGTTCCAGCGCAGGCTGAAACGCCAGCGTCTTCAGCCACGGGCCCTCTGCGGCGGTGACCAGATAGGGATCTCCCAGGCGGCGCATGCCCTGGCTCAAACCCATCTCTGGCCGCTGCGGACTCAGGAGCGCCACGAAACCAGAATCATGCACACCAGACCTGTCCCACACCCAACTGCGGCCGCGGGGGTCTTCCATGGTGAAGCCCCCGGAAAAACGCTGGGGCGCATCGGGCGCAAAATGGGTGAAGACACCGCTCAGAGACTCCAGATTGGTAAGGCGTGACGTGCTGAAAATCATGGCGCTCTGAGCGGGTGTCATGGGGGGTGTGCTTTTGCACACCCCCGCAGCGTCAAACCGCAGGGCCGATTCCTCGCCAAAAAAACACAGGCCCGCCACGGCGGGGCGGCCCTCCACCAATCTGCCGCCAGAGAAAACCGCCGAGGTGCTGAAGGCCACGATGTCGGTGCCCGTGTCCAGCAGGGGCGCAAAGGTCTCGGCGAATTTCTCCGGCCACAGATCCACCACCGCCAGCACCACGGCAGCGGGAGAGAGACTCAGAAGCCGCCGGGCAAGGGCGCGGGTCACCTCCCGGTGGCCGCTGACCCCGGCGTTATCCTCGTCCATAAAGATGGACTGAACCATGAGGGGTGAACATCTTGCCACGGCAAAGCGCCTGGACCAAATCGCTGCCCACATAAAAGGACCATTCAACCCCGTTTTTAGCCTTTTTGACCCGAATATTGGCCCCCAACCACCCCCTGGCCTAAACTGGACCTGTTTCATGTCAAAGGTGCTGCTCGTCAATCCGCCGTGGATCAAGCGCCACGGCAACATCTGGCGCAAGGTGGCGGGTGTGGTGCCCCCCATGTGTCTGGCGAGTCTGGCGGCTTATCTGGAGCGGGAAGGCCACCAGTTGGAAATCCTGGACGCCCAGGCGCTGAACCTGGGTTACCACGACATCGAAAACCACATCACTGCCTTTAATGCCGACATGCTGGGCGTCACCAGCACCACTCCCATTTTTCACCACGCGGCGGCGGTCATCGCCATGAGCAAGAAGCACTTCCCGGACACGCCGGTGATCATGGGCGGCCCCCACGCCACCGCCCTGCCCGAAGAAACCTTGCGGCAGTCCCAGGCCGACGCCGTGGCCATTGGCGAAGGCGAGGTCACACTGGCGGAACTGGCGGGGGGCCAGGCCTGGGAAACCATCCACGGCCTGTGTTACCGGCAAAAAGACGACCCGGCGGTGTTTGCCCGCACACCCCCCAGGGCGCTGATCAAGGACCTTAACGACATTCCCCTGCCCGCCTATCACCTGCTGCCCCTGCCCCTTTACCGCCCCAGCCTGGGCAATTACAAAGTGCTGCCCGCGCTGAGCATCATCACCACGCGGGGATGTTATGGCGAATGCACTTTCTGCTTTCAGAAAGTGTTTGGCCGCCGTGTGCGGGCGCGGGGCACCGACGCGAACCTGGACGAACTGGAAATGCTGGAAAAGCAGTATCACGTGCGGGACATCAGTTTTTACGACGACGTTTTTCTCGGCGCAAAAATGAAGATCCGCCGGTTTTGCGAAGAAAAAATCCGCCGGAACATCAAGACCCTGTGGGTGTGCAACCTGCGCACCGAAATGACCGACTATGAAACCCTGCGCCTGATGAAGGCGGCGGGTTGTTACATGCTGGACTACGGCATTGAAACCGGCGACGAGGAAATCCTCGAAGCCATCAAAAAACACACCACGTTCGAGAAGCTTTTTCACTGCATCAACATGGCCAAGTCCCTGGGCATGGACATCAAGGCCGGTTACATTCTGGGCAACATCGGTGAGACCAAAACCACCATGCAGAAAACCCTGAACGTGGCCCGCTACATCAACTCCGACACCGCCATGTTCAACATCGCCACGCCGTTTCCCGGCACGGTGATGTATGAAGAAGCCCGGCGCGAGGGTTATCTGGGTCACGAAGACTGGTCCAAATACGATTACAGCAACGCCATTCTCAACCAGCCCCAGTTGCCGCCCGCCGAGGTGGAGGCGTTTTATCGGGTGGCCTATCGCCAGTATTACCTCCGCCTGCCCTATCTGTGGATGAAGCTACTCAAACTGCGCTCGTTCACCGAAATCAAAATCGCCTTCACCGCCTTCTTCACCATTCTGAGCTTGGTGTTTTTTGAAGAAAAAGACGAAGCCCTGCCGGAGAACCACATCACCGGACAGGACGCGGAAAAACCCCGGCCCTCGCTGCTGTCACGCCTTCAGAAAAAAGCTGCGGTGTTTTGAAAACTGCTTTTTGCCCTGGCCATTTTCCTGAGATTTGCTCGCTGCTTTTCGCTTCACCGCGCCCGTAAGCCACACACCAGAGCGCTCTCTACCCCCTCTCCCCTTTTGGGGAGAGGGTTGGGGTAATGGGCGCGGGTGGTCTTTGGGGTTGCGGCAGCGTATTGATGCTGCCGGGTGCGCCCAGCGGCGCGACAGTGCCGAGGTATTCAAAATCAAAAATCACTTTTTCTCGATTTCTGAAGTCCCGGTGGTGGCTTGCTGCGCCGCGCCGTAGGGCTTCGTCCCCTGCACCGCGCCACCGTCTTTGATGAAGGACTGGAACTCGTTTTTAAATCTATAAAAAGCCGCCTCATCTGCCCGTTTTTTACCAAATTGCTTTACCTGTCCGGCATAGGCGTCAGCCTTGCCGATGTCGGTAAGGTGCGCCTTAAGCCACCCCTGGAATAACGGCTTTGAGCTTGCTGTAAAGTGACGTTGCTCTTTTTTCACTGTTGCGCTTCTTTGCTCACCAGTTTTGTCTTCCGCGCACACCACCCCCCAGGGCCATTTCCACCGACAGGGATACATGTGGTATTGCGCTTTCCCATTACCGTCATGTATGTCACAAGTCCACCGATCTTTGTCACCCGAATAAATGCTTAAATGACATAAATCCCCAGAAGATTTATTGATGAAAAAAGTACGGCCATCGTCATCCTTTTTAATCCAATCGCGGCTTGGGAAGGGGCCTTCTTGCTGCCGGGCAATTGCAAATCCCGCAAAAATACCAAGAATCAACCCCAAAAAAACAAAGAGGACTCCCAGCCACAAGGGGCGCTTCAACAACTTGCCAAGCGTATTTGGGTAAACCATGACCACATACTCCCCAACGCCTTTGTCAATTATCATTTCTACTTTGGCGATTGGATCGGGTTCCTGAGAAACCTTTTCAGACTTCCTGCGCATGGCGAAAGTATAGCAAATTTATCCATCGCCTTGCTCTTGAAAGTTTTTTGGATACCATTTCCTTCTGTAGTGAGCAGGGTCGCTGTGGACATAGTGCAAAATCGTTTTTTTGATCGGATGCGTGATTACCTGAGTCAAAATGATTTAGCCAGCATGAGAAAACTTTTGGATGAAAAGAAAAATGGTGCGCCTCAATTCACTATCCCAGACAGGCACCCTCACGAAAATGGGCTTTATCACTGTGCGCATTTCAATCTTACAAGCACAAACATAAGGTTCGCCACCATGCGGCTTATGCTGGAATATCCTGGCGCCTGCGCTCTGGATATTCTCGACACTCCAACCGATTGTTTTAATGGAAAGCAGCCACTCTGGAGAGTTCTCTCATATTTGTTGTGGGAGCAAGATAAAAAACTCTTCCGCTCCGCTCTGACCCAAACGGGAGCACCTGTGCCAAGCCAAACAAAAACAGATTTTATTGACCAGATAACCCAGCACGCCGCACGGGAAGAATCACACTGGAACCAACAAAGCTACGAAGTCAATAAACACATCGTTGAAGAAAAACGCCACAAGGAAACCGTTGGCGTTGCTCGTCACGCGAACTGGCTATCATGTGGGGCAATAATCATTTCCCTTATTTCCCTAATAGTCTCCATATTATTTTTTCTGCTGCCTTATCTGAAAATACTCTAAAAAACCAGCACCTGATCCGCCCACAGCGTCCAGTCCGTGAGTTCTTCCAAAGTGCTGCGCGCCGCGCCTTCGGCCAGTTCGTTTTCGGCAATGCCCCTGGCGTCCATGCAGGTGCCGCACACGCCGATCTTCCCGCCCAGGCCCGCCACCACCCGCAGCATCCGCTCAATGTTGTAATAACCATTGGGCAACTTTTGCCCCGCCTTGGCGCAGGCGGCGGCGTCACCCATCAGAAAAACCCGCACCGCTTCGCCCTCGCGCTTGGCCACCGCACCGGCCAGACGCAAGCCGTTGAAACAACGCTCGGTGCCATAGGGCGGGTCGTTGAGAATAAAAAGGATCTTCGCCATGGCGGCCTCCTTTGGCCGGGTGGTTAAAACTTCACCTCGGCGCCCACCTGCAACCACAACACACCCACGGCTTTTTCATACAACGAGGCCACCTTGGGCCCCTGTGTGGGGTCGCTTTTATAGACAAACGCCATGAGCGAAGACGGCCCGCCCATTTCGGCGTCATAAACCGGCAGGCCCGATGAATAGGCATCGCCCCCCAAGGCCAGATAAAGGTATTTGGCTTTGGGATGGGTGTATCGCCCGCTGAGGGAAAGCCGCCACTGTGACCCGATGACCTGCGACTGCCCACGCTCCAGCAGGC
>CAYJOG010000060.1:0-10240 GCA_964371695.1 uncultured bacterium | reverse complement strand
CTCCCAAAGCGCCCAAGGCTCCCAAGGTGAAAAAGGAGAAAGTGGCCAAGGAGAAGGCTCCCAAAGCGCCCAAGGCTCCCAAGGTGAAAAAGGAGAAAGTGGCCAAGGAGAAGGCTCCCAAAGCGCCCAAGGCTCCCAAGGTGAAAAAGGAGAAAGTGGCCAAGGAGAAAGCTCCTAAGCCTTTGAAGATTTCAGGCGGGTCTCCCAAAGAGGCCGCTGTGGGCGCAGAAGTGAAGTTCAAGGTGAAGGGCGCTGCCCCTGGCGATGCACTCACCTTCGAGTTCGAGGGCGGTGTCACCGCCGAGGCTTCCAGTTTCGAGGCGGGTGTCGCCACCGTGGTGGTGCCCGATGGCGCGCAGACTGGCGCGGTTTATGTCTCTGCCGGAGACCGCCGGGCTGAAAAAGGCGCGAACCTCACCATTGCCGAATCAGAGGGCGGAGCAGGTGTTGAAGGCGAAGAAGAAGTGGAAGTTGGCTTCATTGGTATGGACGAAACCGTTGTGGGCGCCGTCAAGTTTGGCAAATACAAGTTCTACGCCTTTGAAATGGTGGCCGACAACCGGCCCTATAACGTGGAACTGAACGTGGCGGGTGGCACGGCAATCCTGGTGGGCAACATGGCCAGCGACACCCTGCCCACACGCGACGGCGGCCAGATCATTTCCGACGAAATCGAGGGCGGCCAGCCTGCCGTCATTCAGTTCAACCTCAACCGCACGGCCAAAGACACGGTGGTTGCCATCGTGGGGGTTTACGGCGCGGCAGAAGGCTCGGACGACGGCGTGGCTTTTGACCTGGTGATACATGAACTCGATCCCTCCGTGGCCGAGAGTGGTGTCACCAGTGGCCCGTCTTTTGCCGGTGTCAGCATCATTGATATTTCGCCGCAAACCGCCGGGCCGGGAGATCAGATTCAGATTTCCTTTCAGGGTGCGTTGCCTGACCGGGACTCCCTGTCTTTTATATTCGAGGGTGGGGACGAGGTTGTCGCCCAGAGTGCGGACCTGGAATCCAACCCCCAGACCGCCATTGTGGAAGTGCCCGAAGATGCCCAGACCGGGGCGGTGATTGTGGTGTCCGGCGCGAGCGAGTCTGACCCCGGCCCGATTCTCATCATCGGCTCTGCCGAAGAAGGCGCAGAAGACGCCATTCCCGGTGGTTGCACCGGCGGCGCGCCCAAATACAACCCCCCCACGGTAGAGGTGGACAAACCCGACGTGCTCGCCAACGGTGCGGACATGGCCACCTTCACGGCCACCTTTTTGCCCATCACCGGCGCAATGCCCGACGGCGCTTTTGTCGAAGTGCAGACCGACCTGGGCACGGTGCAGGCCGCAGGCGTGGCGGGCAGCGACATCATCCAACTGCCGCTGGACGCCCAGGGCCAGGCCCAGTTTCAGTTGGTGGTCACCAACCTCACGCCCGGCGTGTTTGGCCAGTCCACCGCCAACATCACCGTGCAGGGTGTGGTGCCCAACGAACTCACCAGCGGATGCGAAGCCTTTACCGAGGTCACCGTCACACCGCTGCTGCCGCCGGGGGTGCCAGGACAATGATCACCAAAGGACGCACAAGGAGCCGACGATCAGCCATGTTTGCCATACCAACAAAAAAGCATTTTCTGCGAAAGACAGGGGTTTTCGCCCTGGCCGTGCTGCTGGCGGGGGTGCTGTGGGCGCTGCCCCGTCAGGCCATGGCCATCGCCCCCAACGCCGTCACCAACCTGATTGACGACGGCAACTACACCAGTTCCACCACCACGCTCTCGGCCAGTTGGGACGCCGCCATTGATGACGGCACCATCACCGATTACAGCTATTCCATCGGCACGGCGGCGGGGCTGGACGACGTGGTGACCTGGACCAGCGTGGGCACGTCGCTCACCTTCAGCGATAACACGCTCACCCTCACGCCGGGCCAGCAATATTTCATCAACGTGCGGGCTTCTGACGACGAACTGCTCGACAGCCCGGTGGCCAGCTCTGACGGTATCACGGTGGACACCTCGGCCCCCGCCGACATCACCGGCCTGATCGACGACGGCGCGACACAGACCGACACCACCACGCTCTCGGCCAGTTGGGACGCCACATCCGACGCCGAAAGCGGTGTGACGCATTACGAATATTCCATCGGCACCACGGCTGGCGGCACCGACGTGGTGAACTGGACCCAGAACGGCACGAACATCACTTTTTCTGACAACACCCTTACGCTGTCGGTGGGCAGCACCTATTTCATCAATGTGCGGGCGGTGAACGGCGCGGGAGTTGCCAGCAACCCGGTGAGCACTGATGGCATCGACATTGTGGCCGGGACAGACACCACCCCCCCGGTGGCTGTTGCGGGCCTGATTGACGACGGCGCGACGCAGACCGACACCACCACGCTCTCGGCCAGTTGGGACGCAGCGACGGACCCGGAAAGCACCATCACCGAATACAGCTATTCCATCGGCACCAGCATCGGGGCCGAGGACGTGAAGGCCTGGACCAGCGTGGGCACGGCGCTCACGGTGACGGACAACACCCTCACCCTGACTGACGGCACAACCTATTTCATCAACGTGCGGGCGTTGAACAGCGCTGGCCTGGAAAGCACCGTGGCCAGCACCGACGGCATTCTGGTGAACACCACCGCTGCCAGCGACACCACGCCGCCCACCGACATTCTCAACCTGATGGATGGCGGCACGGTCACCACCAGCCTGGACACCCTCACCGCCACGTGGGACGCCTCCACCGACGCCGAAAGCGGTGTGGCGGAATACAGCTATTCCATCGGCACTGCGCCGGGTCTGGACGACGTGAAAACCTGGACCACCACGGGCACGGCCACCACTTTTACGGACAACACCCTCACGCTCACAGACGCCACTACTTATTTCATCAACGTGAAAGGTGTGAACGCTGCGGGACTGGAAACCCCCGTGGCCAGCACCGACGGCATCACCGTGAACACCGCCGGGGCCAGCGACACCACGTCGTCCACCGGTGTGTTCAACCTGCAGGACGGCGGACAGTTCACCGCCAGCCTGGACACCCTCACTGCCACGTGGGATCCAGCCCTTGACGCCGAAAGCGGCGTGGCGGATTACAGTTATTCTGTCGGCACAACCGCAGGCGGCACAGACGTGAAAGACTGGACCAGCACTGGCGGCGCGACCACCTTCACGGACACCACCCTCACGCTGACTGACGGTTCCACTTATTTCATCAACATCATCGCCATCAACGGCGCAGGGCTGGAAAGCCCCGTGGAAAGCACCGACGGCATCGCGGTGAACACCGCTGCCGCCAGCGACACCACGCCCCCCACCGACGTGACCGGCTTGGTGGACGCAGGCGCAACCACCGTGAGCACCACCTCCCTGGGCGCGCAGTGGGACGCCGCCACCGATGACGAAAGCGGTATCAGGGAATACCAGTATTCCATCGGCACCGCTGCGGGCCTGGACGACGTGCGCACCTGGACCAGCGCGGGCACCGCCCTGTTTTTAACAGACGACCAGCTTTCCCTCACCGACGCCACGGACTATTTCATCAACGTCAAGGCCATCAACGGGGCGAACCTGGAAAGCGGCGTGGTGAGCACCGACGGTATCACCGTGAACGCCGCCGGAGCCAGCGACACCACGTCCCCCAGTGCGGTCACCAACTTGCAGGATGGCGGGCTCATCAACACCAGCACCACCACCCTCACCGCCACGTGGGACGCCGCCTTTGACGACGACAGCGGCATTACGGTTTACCTCTATTCCATCGGCGCCACGGCGGGCGACACGGACGTGAAGGACTGGACCACCGCCGGGCCCACCACGTCACTCAGCGACGACCTGCTGACGCTCACCGACGGCACGGAATATTTCATCAACATCAAGGCCATCAACGGTGCGGGGCTGGAAGGCCCGGTGGAAAGCACCGACGGCATCACCGTGAACCTCGCCGCTGCCAATGACACTACGCCCCCCTCGGACATCACCCTGCTGCAGGACGAAGGAGACACCACGCTTTCCACCGACAGCCTCAGCGCTTTCTGGGAACCCTCCACCGACGCCGAGAGCGGCATCAACCGCTATGAGTTTTCCATCGGCACCACCGCCGGGGCCGACGACGTGAAAACCTGGACAAGCGCCGGCGTGGGCACGTTTTTCACCGAAGCGGGCCTGCCTTTGGCGGAAGGCGTCACCTATTTTATCAACGTCAAAGCCATCAACGGCGCGGGGCTAGAGAGCGGCGTGGCCAGCACCGACGGCATCTCGGTGAGCGCCACCGGCGGCGGCGGGGGCACGGGGGGCACCGACAACCCCACGGGTCAGGACAGCTTCGGCCTCACCTTCACCAAGAACTTCTGGAATCTGGTGACGTGGCCCATCGATGGCTCCACCGCCGATGTCACGGCTCTGGGTGATGGGCGCTACAACCTCTTCGGCTACGACCCCGAAAAAACAGCGGATGATTTCGGAAACTATTACACCCCCACGGGTCTGGCCCTGGGCGAAGGCTTTTTTGTCTACGCTTTTGATGATGATCTCACCCTGGCGGTGTCCGGCGCGTTGCCCGCCACCACTGGCCCCATCGAAAAAATCCTCAAAACCGGCTGGAACGTGGTGGGGTCTCCCCGCGATGCGGACCTCGCCCTGAACAGCCTGAAGGTGAAAGACGCGAATGGAACCACACTCAGTTTTGCCGACGCAGTGAGCGCTGGCTTGGTGGAAAGCCGCCTTTTTGGTTATGGCTTGGGGGGCTACCTCAGCAAAGATCCCGGCAGTGACCTGGAGCGCCGCAAAGGCTATTTCATCAACGCCACCCAGCCGGTGACGCTGGTGTGGGAACACACCACGCCGCGCACCGCCGCCGCCGCATTGGACACCGACGTGGCCTTTGCGCTGAAAGTACGTTTCCGCCTTGAATCCGGCGGCCAGTTCGACGACGGCGACACCCTGGGCTTCACCCAGGGGACGCTGCCCGCGGCCCGTCTGGCCGTGAGCGAGCCGCCCGCCAGCCCCGGCGGCAAGGTGAGCCTGACGCTTCAAAACGGCGGCAAGAATTATGCCGTGCTGCCGGTGGAAAAATCCGCTGGTGCAGGGGTGTGGACACTGCGGGCCGAATCGCCCGCCCCCGCCACCCTCACCTGGAACAGCCGCACACCGACGGGTTGCGTGGTCAATCTGGTTCCCGTGAGCGGCGGCGCGGGTGAGAATCTGGCGCAAAACGGCGCGCTCACCGTGCCTGCGGGCGTCACCACGTTCACCGTGTCCGCCAACTGCCTGGGGGCCGAAGGCGCGGGGGTGGCGGTGACGCGCACACTCAGCGCACCGGTTACGGCGGTGTTTCTGGCGGGCAACCTCACCGCCCAGCAGGCGGCTGGCCTGCGGGGTTACCGCATGGATAAAAACGGGGATTATCAGGAAGTTGACCTCACCCGCGATCTCACCGGTCCCACGCCGGTGTTGCTGGTGGGTGGCAGCGGCGCCTCGGTGCCCACCCGCGTGAGCGCGGCGGCCTCGGTGGAAGTGCCCCTGGCCGAGGGCTGGAATCTGGTCTCGAACATGCTCAGCGCCCCCATCGGTTTCAACGCCCGCAACATCGGTTTCAAAACCCCCGGTGGTGCGGTGGTGCCGCTCAATCAGGCCCAGGAATGGGTGGACGACACCCCCTGGCTGCTGGGGCCAGATGGTGACGCGGTGGAAATCCCCGACGCCGCCACGCGGCTGTTCCAGCCCGGCGAGTCTTTCATCGTTTACAGCAACGGCCCAGGCACCTTGGTGCTGACGCAATAAACAGGAGGCCCTCTGACATGACACACACACGCGCATTTCTGCTTTCTCTTTCTCTGATGGCCTCACTGGCCGCCACGGGTTGTGGCGGTGGCGGCGGGGGGGGCGGTCAGGCCGCCGCGCCCCAGAACGGCGCAGGCTCTCAAACCACCGCCCGCACCGCTCAGTTGGTGCTGGAGGGACTGCCCAGCGGCGCGAAGGTGTATGTAGACGGCGTACCCCAGCCCGCGGGAACCACCACGCTGTCGCTCAACGCCGGTGAACACGAAATCGTCATCGCCCGTGCGGGTTACCAGTGGGGCAACGCCGAGGAATTCAAAAAAGTGAACGTGCAGGCGGGCCAGACCCTCGCCAAAAAAACCGTCTTCACCCGCCGCAAACCCCCCAGGCTTAACGTGCCCGGCTTGTTGCCCTAGTGGTTCATCTGGCTTAAATTCGGTGGCTCAGGCATCTTGCCTTAGCTCCAAAAAACGCAGGCTGGAAGCCTGCGCTACCACTTTTTTTAAAACAGATGGAGCATTAGAAAAAGCGGCAGGTTCTTAATTCCTTTCCAGGGCGGCTTCAAGAAAATGGAAACATCATTCCCTCGCCCCTTTATGGGGAGAGGGTGGCCGCAGGCCGGGTGAGGGGTTAAACATAAACGGCCGTTGCCTCACAAAAGTGCCCCACCAGCGATAATACGCCCATGGATGGTGAAAAGGCCGGTGTGCTGATGGCCGTGGCGCTGGTGGGTGGCCTGGGGCTGATGGGGGCGCTGCTGCGCCGCCCCGCCGGGCCGCCGGTGGTCTCCCTCACGCCGGTGGCCCTGCCCGATCACCTGCCCGTGACCGATGAAGAAGGCACGCTTCACCCGCCGCCGGTTACGGCGGTGAACCTGACCGGCGCGGTGAAGTCGCCGGGGGTCTACACCTTCAGCCATCCGGTGCGGCTTTATGAAGCCATCGCGGCGGCGGAGGGAGTTTTGCCCGTGGCGCTCACGGCAGATCTGAACCTTGCGTCCTGGCTGGCCGATGGCCAGAAGTTTCGTGTGCCCTTCCGGGGAGAAGCCCCAACGCAAACCTCTTCGGCATCAGACGCCTCAACAGGGCAGGCCGCCCCGCCTGAAAACACCCGTGCCTCCGCCGGGCCAAAAGTTCTCACCGGCCCGGTGAACCTGAACACCGCCACGGCGGCCCAACTGGAAAAGCTGGATGGCATCGGCCCCAAACTGGCCCAGGCCATCGTGGCTTATCGCCGCGCCCACGGGCGCTTCAGCAGTGCCGAACAATTGCTGGATGTCGAGGGTATCGGCCCCAAAAAACTCGCGGGGTTTCGCCATCAGGTGGTGTGGTGAGTCAGTGGTTCAGCCGTTTAAAAATGAGGAGTAGGTGCGGTGTCCCCACCGCACTATGACAGCAGCGATGGGGACATCGCTGCGACTCATTTTGAGTCGAATGAACCACCAGTTTCCTGCGCCCAAAATCTTTCTTTCGCCCGGTTGAAACACTGCGTCGGCAGGCATAGTCTTCTCAAATGCATCCTGTTTATATTCGCACGATTTGTTTGTTCAAGGCTGTGTTGCTGGTGGCGTTTTTTGGACTCAGCACCAGCCCGGCCATGGCCAGGCCTTTCAAGGCCAGTGTGGAGGGCTTCAACAAAGACGGCAGCCTGCTGCTGGGCAAGGGGGCGGATCACGGTCTTAAGCCGGGCATGGTGCTGCACCTGCTGAACAAAAAACAGAAACCCGTGGGCATCGTGACGGTTCTCGCCACACAGCCCAAATCCGCCAGCGCCATTCCCTATCTTCACGACAACACCGAACTCTCGCCCGAAAAAGAATGGTGGGCGGCCTATGAGGCCCCGGAGGGCGCGGGGGCGAAATCGTTTTTCCCCACCGCGATGCCCGAAGGCGTTTTTCTGGCGGTGGAACTGCGGCAGCGCATCGGCAGCCAGATCAGCCGCCAGGGCGACAAGGTGCCCTTTGTGCTGAAACACGCCGTGCGCCTGGGCGGGACGGTGGTGATCAAAGAGGGCGCGGCTGTTGCCGCCACGGTTTCGGCGGTGCAGCCCGCCAAGGGTTATGGCCGCTCAGGCCGACTGGAGCTGAGTTTTGAGCCAGTGAAAGCCATCAACGGCGCCACCATTCCCATCACCCACAACTTCACGCAGTCGGCCAAAAACCAGTATCTCAAAGCAGCCGCCGGGGCCTACCTCACGGGTTTTCTGGCGGGTGGCGCGATGAAAGGGAAAAAGATTGATTTGGCAGTGGGCCATGTCATGCAGGTCATGACGGTGGGCAAAACCCGGCTGGGGCCTCCCGGCGCGCCCCCCGACACTTTGGCCGACTCAGGCAGGCCCGCCGCGCCCGGATTGCCGTCGGGCCTGCTCAAAAAACTGGGCAAAAAAAGTGAAGAAGAACTCCGCGTGGCCATGCTGGGGCTGGGTCACAGCCTTGCGCCCAAAGACTCTGACGAGGTGCGGGCGCAACAGGCCAGTCTGTCTTATCAGATGCAGATCATCGCCGCCCGCAACTGGCCCTGGCAGGTGCTCAACCCCGCCGTCACGCAAAAGGTGGCGGGCAGGCGCATGGCGAAAATGTTCAAGAATCCGGGACAAAAAGCACCGGTGGAAAAACGTTATGACCTCGCCATGGCCAGAAAGGTGGGCCAGGAACTGAGCGCCGATTTTGTCGTGGTGGGGGATGTGTTGTTGTTCAGTAACGTGAGCAAGGTGAAAGACAAACTGGGCGGACTGGGCCTATTGGCGGGTACCCAGGATTTGGTGCGGAAGTATTACCTTGATTTTTCGGTGCATTTCATGGTGATGGAGGTGGCCTCTGGTCAGGTGGTGTGGGATTCCACCTATCCCCTGCACCACGAAATGAGCCATCCGCTGGATTACTCGGTGGACCCCACCCCCGTGGCCAAAAACGTCAAACTGCTGGGTGATCGTTATAACCTCTACAACATCACGGTAGACAAGAAAAGGGATCTTCTTAAAACAGCCGTTGATCCCCTGCGTCTGGCGCTGATGAATCAGGCCATGTTGATACATCAGGCGGCGGACAGGCTGACACTGGACTTCGGAGGGCTTTTGAAATGAAACCTTTGCGTCGTTTTCAAAAACATTTTCTTCTGGCGGCGTTGTTGTTGGGACTGTGCAGCCGCGCCGATGCGGTGCCCGTGGCCAGCCTTCCCGGCAGTCCGGCGCACAGGCTGGTGATCACACGCCCCAAAATCACCGCCTTTCAGGAAAAGGACAAATTTTTCGGCACCGCCGAATTTTTTTCCAACATGGCCTTGGCCTCGCTGGGATACGTTGTTTTCATGACCGGCAAAGCCGATGCGCTTTCTCTGGATCCTCAGGCTTTCCGCAAAGAATTCCCATCCGAAAAGTTCTCCTACAAAAAGCCAGATGTTTTCATCAAGGCCGTGCAGAAAAGCGGCCAAAACCATGGGGCGGATATTGTTCTGGGCTGGGAAATTCACAGGGCACTCATGAACACAAAAGATGGCGGCGTGATTCAGATGGGCATCGATCTGTTGCTGATTGACGTAAAAACCGGCGGAATCCTCAAGAAAAAGAAATGGGATGAAACCATCAGCCTCCAGGGAGACCCCATGACTGGCCAATACAACAGGCCCAGCCCTGAAATGCTTTTTCAGGGGTATTGTAAAGATCGCCCCTGTGGGCAGGTTGCCCAAAATCTGGATGCCAGTCCTTACATGTCCACCGAGGCCTCTGCCGAAGCCACGCCATTCCGCCTGCTGGCCAATGAAATTGTGGAATGGCTGGAGAAACTGCCCCCACCGGTCAGGGAAACCCAATAGCGCCACGGCTGCGGGTGGGGCTGGGAGGACTCGCCCTTCGTGCCTCGCCCTTCGTGCCTCGGCCTTCCTGGCCTCGGCAGCCGGGCAGGGGTTGCGTTTTATGGATAACCGGAACCTTTGGCAGCATCCATCGCCAGAGGCCAGGGATGGCCGTTTCCGCCGCCGGTAAAGAACGGCTGGGGATGGTGGGAAATATTACTGAGAATCAAATGGAAGGTTGGGCTTTAGATATTTTTGGGCTGGTCTTTACCGTGCGGTGTTGTTCGCAAGGTTTCACGGATGAAACCGGCGAACCAAATGTAGGCATTGGGCAGGCGCAACCTCAAACGGCGAGAAAGTCCAGAACACTTGTTTGGGCTGCAACCAGCCTTAAGCCAAGAATCCGGGGTGGGGCTGGGAGGACTCGAACCTCCGACCTCACGCTTATCAGGCGTGCGCTCTAACCACCTGAGCTACAGACCCGCAGGCCCAAGTGTGCCAGAGGAAACCCCAGAGTCAAGCCACCGGCCACCCCATGGCCAGGCCCCCGTTATTTTCCTTTTCTGCCCCCTACAATTTCCGCCTGGGTATGGGGTCCACACGCCGCGCTTGTTCTGTGCTGCGCCAGAGGTTGTTGCTGGCGGGCTTGATCGTTTTTTGGGCAGGGCACGCC
>CAYJOG010000059.1:0-10520 GCA_964371695.1 uncultured bacterium | reverse complement strand
GTCCATGCCCGTGGGCTTCAAAAACAACACCGAAGGCAACCTGCAAATCGCGGTGGATGCCATGGAGGCCGCCCGCCACCCCCACAGTTTTCTGGGCATGGATCCGGATGGTCGCACCTGTGTGGTGAACACGCGGGGCAACGCCTATGGCCACATTATTTTGCGGGGGGGGCGGGAGATGTCCAACTTCGACCCCGGCAGTGTGAAACAGGCCGCTGACATGGTGCGGGGCGCGGGCATGAATCCGGCCCTGATGGTGGATTGCAGCCACGCCAACTCTGGCAAAAAACACGAAAAACAGGAAGTCGCCTGGCGCAGCATCATCGAGCAACGCAAGGCGGGCAACAGCGACCTCATTGGCATGATGCTCGAAAGCCATCTTTTTGAAGGCGCGCAAAAACTCACCAGCGATCTTTCCAAACTCACATACGGCGTATCGGTCACCGACGCCTGCGTGGGTTGGGAAACCACCGAAAGCCTGCTGCGCTGGGCTGCCGAAACCCTTGAGGGTTAAAAGGTATCCAACATCTGAAAATCTAACGCCTACAATTCAGCCATGAAAAAAACGGGCCGTGCGCTTTTTTGCCTGGGTGTGGTGCTGGCGCTGTTCCCCGCCCGGCTCATGGCCAAACCCATGAACCTGGAGGCCATGATTCTTGGCCCCCAGGATCTGCCGCCCGGCGTGAATCTGGCTGTGCTGGGGGCCAAGGTGGACAAAACCAAATGCCTTCAGCAAAAACGCAATAACCTGAAACTCAAAGACCTGGACTGTGACCGGAAAACCAGCCTGCCCAATCCTTATATCTATCTCGACCCCCTCAGTCAGGACGCCAACAGCAAAAACCTTTACCCCGGCGTGAAACCCGCCACGCTGGCCAACGCCGTGGTGACCTTTTACAGCCATCAGGAAAAACGGGGCCTGTTTGGTTATGTCCTGCTGAACTACAAGGACAAAACACCCGCCGACGTGGTGGCCTATGGCAAGGAGTGGCCCAAGGTGTTGCGGGTGGTGAAAAAATCGGGCGGGGCGGCCTATGCCCGTGTTTATCGTCAGGGGCCCCAGGGCTTTTTTGTGTTCCGGGAAAAAATGCCCGGCACACCACAGCACGAAATCCCCAAAACCTATCTGGACGGCGTGTATGAAATCCTCAGGGCGCGTCTGCAAGGGGTGGCCACCACCGCGTCGCCACTGATTCCCATGGAAAAAGCCATGGGCAGCCTGCCGCGCCACAATCTGCCGGGAGGCATCACTCTCAGTCGTCCGCCCACGGGCATGGGCAATCCGTTTGTGCAGGTGGGGCTGGCGGCGCAGCGGTTGGGTCAGCGCCTTTTTCCAGAAACGGATTTCAGCCGGGTGATGGCGGTGCGCGTGGCCTATTACGACCATCCTTCCAGCGACCTGTGCCGCCTCACCATCACCACCTTGTTGCTCAAAGGCGGCACTGCACTGCAAGAGGCTCAGGCCGCTGCGGACTATCTGCAAAAAAATCTTTTTCTGGACCCTTCCACGCGGCTTTTTTATGGCGCCCGCACGGTGCATCATGTGGGACAGAGCCAGTGCCCGTCTGACAAAATCACTACGCGGGAAATCGCCGGGCTGCTGGCCAAAAACAATCCGGGCCTGCGCGAGATTCCCCTGTCCAAAGAAAAAGGCAAGGAACTGCTCACCGCCGAGGTGAATGCCTTTCTTAAAAAACTCACCACCTGCCTGCACAACAAAAACGGGGTTTGTCTTCAGTCGCTGCTCAGCGACGGCAAGTCGCTTATCCGCCTCAAAAACGAATTCAAAAATGCGCCCTTTGTGCGCAACGAAATGAAAAATCTGTTGGTGCGCCAGGGGGCCACCGGCGCGGCGCTCAAAGACCTGCTGCTGCTGCAAAAGGCCGAAAAAATGCCCATTTTTGAAGCGTCTCCCCCCTCGCCGCTGCAAATCAAGGCCCCTGTCAAAACCGACACGCTGAGCCTTTATATGGTGGACCGTGAGGGCCTGCCAGTGATGAAAACTCGCACGCTGCGGGCGTCGGCACACCTGGCAGGGAAGTTTGCGATTTTGCCCAAAGAGGGGGGGCTGATTCGTCTCACCATTCGCCGCGTGGTGCTGGAGCGCACACCCAAGGGACTTTTTCTGGTGGCGTGGGAATAGGTCATGGAGGAACTCACGGTGCAGGCGGCGCTGAGAACCCTGGGCCTGCCCGGCCACGCGGGGGCGGAGCAGGCGCGTCAGGCTTTTTTGCAGTTGAGCAAAACCTGTCACCCCGACGTGGCCGGAGACAGCGACGCAGTGCAGGCCCGTTACCGGGAAATTCTCGAAAGCCATCGTTTTCTCAAACGGACCCTGAAAAAAACCGTTGTGACAGAATCAACGCCCACGCCGCACCCCATGCAGGCGTCGTTGTTCGCCGCCACGTCTCCGGCAGATGGGGCAGGGCAGGGGATATCCCCGCCCCCGCCCCTCTCGGTGGCCCAGGCCCTGGAGCGGTTGCAGGCCAGCCACAACCCGTGGCTGAGGGTGGTGGCGGTGAAAAGTCTGGCGGGGCGCATGAGCCGCAAACACGCGCTGCTCATGTTGTCGCTGTTGGGGCGCGAGCAACACCCGGACGTAAGCCAGGCCATGGCCCAGGTGCTGAGCCAGAGCGACGTGGCCGTGGTGAAGGTGGGCCTGCGAATCTATCTGGCCCGGCGCGCCAGCCACCGGCTCAGGCACGATTTCGCCGCGTGGCTGCCCTGGCGGCGCGACAAAAATCAGGCGGCCCGGCCCTCAGAGCCTGTTTATAAAGTCCCTCCTGGACTTTATAAACCCCCCGCCATCGGGGAATAAATCCCCTCGACGGGGCGAAAACCTACGAATTTTCAATCCTCCGGTTTTCAGGGCAGGCCATCCCTGGCCTGCAAGAGCCTGTTGTAAGATTCTTGACTACTTTATAAACAGGTTCTCATGAAAAAACGTCGGGGCAAAAAATTCCGTTCGGGTGTGGTGTTTTCAAAAGCGCTGCGGTCCAAACGCCCCAAGGTGAAAATCAGCAGCAAGGTTTACCGTCGCAAACAATATGCCCAGGAGGAAGACTGAAGTGACCACCGGCGAAGCCAATCATGCGCAAAATCAGGAAGGGCAGGTGCTGGAACCCACCTTCATGGCTGACGGCCTCGTCACCTGGCACACCAGTGATTTTCTGGCGGACCCGCTGTTTCTTGAATCCTGGGAAATGGGCAGCGCCACCGGCAGTTGGGGCGACGCCAAAAATCACTGGCGGGCCTGGGTGCGGTGCTGGGCCGCCCGCCGCGCACTGCAACTGCCCGGCAACTTTGTGGAATGCGGCGTGAACCTGGGGGGCGGCGCGGTGATGATTTATCACTACACCGGTTTTGAAACCAGCGGCAAAACGTTGTATCTGCTGGACACCTTCAGTGGCCTGCCGGTGGATCAGATGCTGGAAAAAGAAAAGGAACTGGGGCTGGCCGAGCGTTATGGCCATTACCCGGATTCATGGGAGCCTGTGCAGGCGCTGTTCAGGGACAAACCCGGCGTGAAGCTGATACGCGGCAAAGTGCCGACAACGCTGGCCGAACTGCCGGACGAGCCGGTGGCTTATCTGCACCTGGACATGAACATGGCGTATCCAGAGGTGGCGGCGCTGCGATTTTTATGGCCCCGCCTGACGCCCGGGGCCTGCGTGGTGATGGACGACTACGGCTTTATGGGCCACGACGTGCAGCACCTGGCCCTGAATGACTTTGCCTGCAGCATGGGTCAGCAGATTCTGGGCCTGCCCACGGGTCAGGGTTTGTTGTTCAGGGCGTGATGGGCGTATAAAAGGGTTGGGGCCGATAAAGATTATTCTTCCCAAATAGGCTTTTGACTGGTGTGGCGTACACCGATTACACCTACGGTGGTTTCATGCAGTTGAAAATAAACGACCCAGCGTGTGGGTCGCACTCGTTTACCGGTAAGAGGGCGGCAGGCATGCACACGAACGCCTCTCATGATTTTCACCACACCATCTCTTTCGATAATCGCATATCTCTCTGCGCCTTCACACAAAGACTCAATGGTTTGTTCTATCCAACCCATTACCTGAGCAGCGTTGGCGGCAGAGGTGTTGGTTAATAAATACTCCAAAATCGCGTCAAGATCGGCCTGGGCTTCATCGGTTACTGTGAGAGTTCTTTTTTGCATCCTCAAGTTTGGCTCTCAGGTTGGCTTTGACTTCCTCCCAAGGTTTCACACGGCCAGCTTCAAAGCTTACAGCACCTCGGTTCAGCGCCTCCACGTCCGTATTCGTCAAGTGAAAGCTCTCCGTGTGCTCCTTACGCTCTTCATGTATTTTGCTTGCAACTTTCATGAGCTGAATTGTATCACGCAGGGGCGCGGTCGCGCGATTACATGATTACATAATTATCATTATGCGACGCGAAGTCGGGGGTGGTTTTGCCCTCCTGCAGTTACGCCCGCTCTTCCTGCGGCCAGCTTCGATAGCCATGGGCATGGGATATGAGGGATAAAGACTTTGTGGCTTATGTCCAACCCCTCACCCGGCGCTTTGCGCCACCCTCTCCCCATAAAGGGGCGAGGGAAATGATGAGGGTGTCACTCCTGGCCGCGACGGAATTTCACGGGGTTGGTGGCCCGCAGCACTTCCTGAGCCACCAGCAGCTTCACCACCGGCAGGTGGGCCACCGGGCAGCTCAAATAGTTGATGCCGTTGAGCAGTGCAAAGCGCACCGTCTCCGGGTGCGTCGCCTGGGCGCCGGAAAAACCCACCACCAGCTTGCCATGGGTCTGGCGGCCTTCCTGAATCGCCAGGGTGATCAGCCGTCCCACGCCGTCGCGGTCCAGTACCTCAAAGGGGTTTTTCTCGAAAATGCCGCGGTCGATGTAGGTGAACAGAAAACGGCCTTCGGCGTCTTCACGGCACATGCCATAGGCGGTCTGGGTCAGGTCGTTCGAGCCGATGCTGAAGAAATCCACGTATTGCGCCAGGTCCGCCGCCACCATCACCGAGCGCGGGGTTTCGATCATGATGCCGAAGACAAACGGCACCTCGCGTTTGCGCCGCCGCATCACCTCGCGGGCTGCCTGCTCCATGGCGTGGGCCAGGGTTTTGACCTCGTTGGTGTGGTCCACAAACGGCACCAGGATTTCGGGTCGTATAATCTTTCCTTCCTCCAGAAGGTCAATGGTCGCCTCAAACACGGCTTTCACCTGAATCTCATAGATTTCGGGGTAAAGAATGCCGATGCGACAGCCCCGCAGGCCCAGCATGGGGTTTTGTTCCTTCAGTTCAAAAAGCTTCCGCAGCAGTTGTTCTTTTTCGTCGGGCAGGCTGAAGTCGCCCTTCATGCGGGCTTCGTTCATTTCGCGCAAAAGGTCTTCGTAGGTGGGCAGGTAGTGATAAAGCGGCGGGTCCAGCAACCGGATGGTAATGGGCAGGCCCTGCATCTCCTGAAACAGGTTGCGGAAATCGTGGCGCTGGATGGGCAGCAGGTCGGCCAGGGCCTCTCTGCGCTGGGCGGGATTGCTGGCCAGGATGAGCTGGGCCATCACGTCTTTGCGCCGGTCGGTGCGGAACAGGTGCTCGGTGCGCAACAGGCCGATGCCCTGGGCCCCCAGGTTCCGCGCCAGGGCGGCCTCCTGCGGTGTGGCCACATTGGCCCGCACCCCCACCCCGCCCACCTGATCGGTGAGTTTGGTGAGAGTGCGGAACTCTTCGGGCAGCGTGGTTTCTCCGGGTGCGGTCTGGCCGTCATAGAGCACGCCGTTGTCGGCGTCGATCATCACCAGATCGCCCCGGCCCAGCACCTTGCCACCTGCGTTCAGACGGGATTTGTCGAGAATCGTTGCAGGTTCCAGGCCAAACAGACACGGTGTGTTGCGGGCCAGAAACACGCTCATCACCTGCGGCGGCACGCTTTTTTCCAGACACAGCACCGCGTCTACGCCAAAAAGCATTTCGCGTCGCATGGGGCCAAGACGGTCTACACACAACACCACCTGTTTGCCCGTTTCTTCGCGCAGGCGCGGCACGTCGTCTGGGTCAAAGGCCAGCGCGCCGCGCACCCAGCCGCTGGTGAGCGCCTTGCCCCGCGCCAACTGGTGGCTTTTCATGGCGGCGGTCAGACGGCTGCGCAGGGCCTGTTCCAGGTCTGCGGGGCGCACCCGCATGATGGCGTCTTCGGCAGGCAAAATGCCCTCGGTGTAAAGGTCCATGGCGATGCGCACGGTGGCCTCTACCGTGCCGGTGCCCGGTTGCACACGGGTGATCCAGACTTTTCCGTCTGGCCCCTGAGCCAGAGAAATATCAACCATCTCGCGCATGTGTTTTTCGATTCCCCGGCACAACACCGCCAGTTCGGCGCGGCCCTGGCCGCTCAGCAGCGTTGTTTCGTCCCATGTTTCCCCTGCCCCGTCGTGATAGATGGGGTCGTCTCCCACCGCGCCCGCATAAACCACGCCAGAGAGTTTTGCCTCGCCGGTATAAGGATGCCGTGAGGTGAGGCGCAGGGCGAACACGCCTTCGTCTTCGGGCCGGAAAGGCGCACTCTGCACCACCACACTGATGGGCAGGTTGCGGGGCAGATTCTGGACTTGCCGCAGGCCCACCATCACTTCAGATTCCCACCAGCCATACACCAGGGACACGCCCTGCAGCAATGCTTCCTCAACGGTTCGGGCACAGGGGAGTTCCCCCTCCCCTTCCCTTTTCAGATAGGCCCAGAGGGTTTCCATCACCCGCTTGCCCACGGCGCTGTCTGACGCGCCAATGGCCCAGAGCGGGCTGAGGGTATCGGGCATGACGGCATCTACCGACACGCTCAAAATCAGGCCATTGCAAGAAAGCCCTTCTGATTTTTGCGGCGCGGATTTTTGACCGTTTTTGGGTGTGATGGCCTTGAGGGAATCTGCGATGGCTTGTGTGGCGTCTTCGGCCAGTCGGCCCAATAACTGGTATTCCTCAAACACCTTGGGCAACACCACAAATCCGGGTCGCACGTCAAAACCCGCCTCGAGCAGAGACCCCAGCCAGCAGGCGTGCGCCCCGGTTTGCAGCGGAGCCTGGGCCAGGGGAACACAATAAGAAGCGGCCTCCTCCCCTTCCCCACACCGGCTTTTCTGTCCCTGCCGGGAGGTTTTGGATTCCCGTTTGGCAGAAGGTTTAGGAGAAGCCGATGGGGAAGTGGGTTGGGACATGTAATTTGCAGCGGCCTCCTCAGGCTCAGAGCGCCGCCCTGGCGGCGGAAAGGCGCGCCAGGGGCACGCGATAGGGTGAACAGCTCACATAATCCAGCCCCGCACGGTGACAAAAAGCCACGCTTTTGTCTTCGCCGCCGTGTTCGCCGCAAATACCCAGCTTGAGGTTTTTGCGGGTGGATTTGCCCTTGTCGCGGGCGATGCGAATGAACTCGCCCACGCCATCCTGGTCAATGGTTTCAAAGGGATCGTGGCGAAAGATGTCGTTGTCTGTGTAGTGGCGAATGATCTTGCCTGCGTCATCACGGCTGAACCCAAACGTCATCTGGGTCAGATCGTTGGTGCCAAAACTGAAAAACTCGGCGTAATGCGCCAGTTCGTGGGCGGTGATGGCGGCGCGGGGAATCTCGATCATCGTGCCCACCAGATAACGCACTTTCTGTCCCGTGCGTTCAAAAGATTCTTTGGCCGCGCCGTCAATGAGTTTTTTCATCTCTTTCATTTCGTTCACGTGGCCGGTGAGGGGCACCATGATTTCGGGGACCACTTTTTTGCCCTGTTTCTCCAGGCGGATGGCCGCGCCCAGGATGGCCTTCACCTGCATCTCTGTGATTTCTGGCATGAGCAGGCTCAGGCGGCAGCCCCGCAGACCCAGCATGGGGTTGAACTCGTGCAGTTGCTGCACGCGGTCCAGCAGGCGTTTTTTCTTTTTCAGGCTGGCCTCACTGGCGCCTTTCAGTTCCAGGCGCTGGATTTCCAGCATCAGTTCTTCGCGTTTGGGCAGAAACTCGTGCAGGGGCGGGTCCAACAGGCGAATGGTGACGGGGCGACCATCCATGGCCTTGAAGATGCCCAGAAAATCGTCTTCCTGCATCGGCTCCAGCTTGGCCAGGAATTTTTCGCGGTCTTCGCGGCTCTCGGCCAGGATCATGGCCTGCATGATGGGCACCCGCACCGGGTCAAAAAACATGTGCTCGGTGCGGCACAGGCCAATGCCCTCGGCCCCAAAGGCCACCGCCAGGGCGGCGTCTTCGGGCGTGTCGGCGTTGGTGCGCACCTTCAGCCGTCTGATTTCATCAGCCCACAACATGATCTGGTTGAACTGCTGATAGAGGGCGCTCTGGCTGGGTTTGAGTTTGCCCATCACCACCTGCACCACTTCGCTGGGAATGGTGCGCACGTGGCCCGCCAGCACCTCGCCCGTGGTGCCGTCAATGGAAAGCCACTCGCCTTCTTTCAGGGTCTGGCCCCCCACCATCAGCAGTTTCTTTTTTTCATCCAGGCGCGCCGAGCCGCAACCCACCACGCTTGGCAGGCCCATCTGGCGGCCCACCACGGCGGCGTGGCTGGTCATGCCGCCGGTGAGGGTGAGCACGCCCTTGGCGGCATACATGCCCTCAATGTCATCGGGCGAGGTCTCTTGCCGCACCAGGATCACGTCTTTTTTGTGGTGTTTCCACTTCACCGCTTCGGCGCTGGTGAACACGATGTGGCCACTGGCCGCGCCGGGGCTGGCGGGCAGGCCGCGGGCCAGCACGGTGTGGGACTTGCGGGATTGCGGGTCAAACACCGGGTGCAGCAACTGATCCAGAAACTGCGGCTCCATGCGGCGGATGGCTTCTTTTTTGTCGATGAGTTTTTCGCTCACCATGTCCACGGCAGCCTTGATGGCGGCAAAGCCGGTGCGTTTGCCGTTGCGGGTTTGCAGCATGAACAGGCGGCCGTCTTCAATGGTGAACTCGAAGTCCTGAAGGTCGCGGTAATGTTTTTCCAGGCGCGTGGTGATGTCCTGAAGCTGTTTATAGGCTTGAGGCAACACGGTTTTGAGTTTGGCGATGGGCTCGGCAGTGCGAATGCCCGCCACCACGTCTTCGCCCTGGGCCTTGATGAGAAACTCGCCGTAGAACACCTTTTCGCCGGTGGCCGGGTCGCGGGTGAAGCCCACGCCGGTGCCGCTTTTGTCGTTCAGGTTGCCAAACACCATGGCCTGCACGTTCACGGCGGTGCCCAGGTCGTGGGGAATGTCGTTCATGCGGCGGTAGATGAGCGCACGGTCGTTGTTCCAGCTTTTGAAAACAGCGGTGACGGCGAGGCGCAACTGCTCGCGGGCGTCCTGGGGGAAATCCTTTTTGATGGTTTTGCGCACCAGAGCCTTGTAAAGCCCCACCACCTTCTGCCAGTCCGCCGCGCCCAGTTCGTTGTCGGCGGTGAATCCCTGCTTCTGTTTGAGTTTGTTGAGCTCGTGCTCGAAGTGATGGTGGTCAATCTCCAGCACCACGTTGCTGAACATCTGGATGAACCGGCGGTAACAGTCCCAGCCGAATACGGGGTTATTGGAGACCTTGATCAGCCCCTGCACCGTTTCGTCGTTCAGCCCCAGGTTCAAAATAGTGTCCATCATGCCGGGCATGGAAAACTTGGCCCCGCTGCGCACGCTCACCAGCAGGGGATTGGCTGGGTCGCCGAATTTGCGCCCCATGAGTTTTTCCACCCTGGCCATGGCCGCGAGCGCCATGGGGAAAACCTGATCTACCACCTTGGGGCCGTCGCTGTAATAACGGTTGCACACCTCGGTGGTGATGGTGAAACCCGGCGGCACGGGCACACCGGCCTTGCTCATTTCGGCCAGTCCGGCCCCCTTGCCGCCCAACAGGTCTTTCATTCCGCCCGTGCCATCTGCCTTGCAGCCGCCAAAAAAATAGACCCACTGGCTGGTTTTGCCAGAGGTGGAAACAGGTTTGGCGGGTTTGGCGGATTTGGCCATGCAGGCGCTCCTTGAACACGGGTGGTGGGCAAACGGCAGAAAACCCCCAGGGGCTTTTGCCATGGGGCCATTCTAGGGTGGCCCTGTGGGGGTTCAAGACAAACCGGGTGCGAAATAAAGGGGGCTTGACCAACTCCTTGCCATTATTCGGCTGGTCTCCACTTGCCAAGGTCAACGGCCAAATTGGCGAGACGGGTTTCCTGAAGCCGTTCCAGCAGGCGCATATCCGCTGTGATCAACTGTATTCCTTCGTTCTGGGCCAGGGCCAGGTAAAAACAGTCATAAACAGGATGATCCAGCAGGGCGGAAATCGCGGCGGCCTGATCGGCCAGTTCATGGAGTCCACGCCAATGCCCAATGCTTCCACGCAGGGTGCGCAAAATATTTTCGGGCTCCAGCAGTGTGATTTTTCCCTTGCGTTTCAAGCGCCACAGGCCATTCAAAACTTCTGCAAGCAAAAGGTCCGGGGCTGCCAGGGGGCCAACCTGATCAAGCAAAGCCAAGGCATTGTCAGAATCAACCTCCTGAACAAACCATTTCATGGCCACGCTGGCGTCTACTACCCATGTC
>CAYJOG010000058.1:0-10805 GCA_964371695.1 uncultured bacterium | reverse complement strand
GAGGGCGCTGGTGTGCGCCTTTGGGGGGGCCCGGTTTGTGGTTTTGGGGCTGAAACACGACTGGGTGTTTTTTTTGCTGGGCGTGGTGGCGGTCGGCGGCAACGACATGATCTCGATGATCAAAGAGGTCTACCGCTACACGCCCGATCATTTCCTCAAGGAACAGTTCGACATTCCCCTGCCGCCCTGGATGTTCCTGTTCTGGGGCCACGTGTTCACGGGTTTCAGGCACCTGTTTCATCTGGGAGTTTTTCAGGGGCCGCCCCCTGGGCAGGCGGCCCTGGCGGCTGGACAAACGCCTGGCGCTGGACGCCGCCACAGTGGCGGCGCTGCGCTGGGTCATCTATCACACCGTGCGTCAGGAGCCACTGCCCACCATTGGTTATGCCCTGGTGCTGTCGGCCCGTTTTCTGGCCCTGCCCCCCACCGCCGCCGAGCTGAGGCTGATGGCCGTGACCACGGTGCTGGGCATTTTGTTTGAAGCCTCGCTGATAGGCAGCGGCCTGTATGTGTACGACGACCCGGTGCTGCTGGGCATGCCCGCGTGGCTGCTGATTTACTGGACCTTCGCGATTCCCGTGCTGGCCAAGGGCATCTTTGACCGCACAGAGGCGGGCTTGGCACGGCGGTGGGTTTTTGGGTGAGGTATGGACGAAGGTGTCCATAGTTCATTTTCATAAATTTATGCACTCCAACACCGTTCCCTCTCCCCTATGGGGAGCGGGAACAATTCCGGCATATACAAACTTCAGAAAAATGAACTATTACACAGGAGTAGCGGCGATGTCCTCATCGCCGTCATTTTTGAAGCGCGGTGAGGACACCGCGCCTACTCCTGAAAAAAGCGGATGAATCCCTTGAGATCCGTGCCCGGCTCACCCCGCCGCGTTCATCAGCAGGTGGGCCACGCGCCCCAGCAGGGCGTCGGGCAAAACACGCCGGGCCAGGCGAAACAGTTCGTTGGTTGTGCCCGCCACCGCCAGGTGCTCACCCCGGTCAAAAGCCGCCAGGCAAAGATGCACGGTCTGGCGCGCATTCATCATGAAAAACCCCGCCGCGCCGTGGCTGGCGGCGTTCACCCCCGCCACTTCCGAAAACTCGGTGTCGGTGGGGCCGGGGCAAAAGGCCAGCACCATCACGCCATTGGGCGCGGCCTCGGCGGCAAGGGCCTGACTGAAACTGTTGACGTAAGCCTTGCTGGCGGCGTACACCGCGTGTCCCGGCAGCGGAAAAAACGCCGCCACGCTGGACACGTTGATGATGCCCCCGCCGCCCCGCTCTTGCAGGTGGGGCAGATAATGGCGGCAAAGCTGGGTGAGCGTCAGCGTGTTCAGGTGAAGCATCTCCCGCTGGCGGGCCAGGGGCTGCTCCACAAAACTTTTTTCATCACCAGAACCGGCGTTGTTCACCAACAGCGCGATGTCCAGCTTGTGCGCCTGGGTGAAGTCCGCCACCTTTTGCGCCGCGCCGGTCTGGGCAAGGTCTGCCGGGCACACCCACACTTTTTTGCCATGGGCGGCGTGCAGGTGACGGGCCAGGCTTTGCAGGCGCTCTTCTCGTCGCGCCACCAGCATCAGGTCATAACCCCGGCGGCAGAGGCACTGGGCGAACTCCACCCCCAGGCCGCTGCTGGCGCCGGTGATCAGCGCCACGCCGTCGCCCTTCAAGGTATACCGTTCTGACATGCCGGTCAGTTTAGAACCATCTCACATATCCATGGAGGGATTTTTGAGATGAGTTCTGTTGGTAAACTGACCTGCCCATGAAACGTCTCTTGCCCTGGTTGTTGCTGGTGGTGCTGCTGGGAGCAGTGGCGGGGGGCGGATGGTGGTGGAACCAGCCCCCCCAGCGCTTGGCGCGGCTGAAGCAGCAAACGGGCCAGGCGTTTCTCAAAAAAGACAAACCCGCGCTGAAGGCGGCGCTGAAAGAAGTGGACAGGTTTTTGAAGGATTTTGACAAAACCGCCACCGACGCCCAGCAAAAAGAGGTCCGGCTGCTGGCGCTCGATATCGCCCGCCGGGGGCTGGGCGACAAAAAGGAACTGCTGAGCCGACTGGAAGACTTCCGCTCGCGTCACGGCAAAGACCCACTCTCGGACGTGCTGCTGGCCGAAGAAGCCGACCTGTTGTGGAAGTTCAAAAAGCAGCCCATGAAGGCGCTCAAGCGCATTGCCCTGCGCCTGGCCCGGCCCCCGCTGCCCAAAGACGAACCCCTGGGGGAGTTGTGGTTCCGCATGGGCCAGCTCAACGACGCGCTGGGGGAGTTCGACGACGCGGCGGACGCCTATCAGCAACTGGTGGACGACCTGCCCAGCCACAAACGGGCCGACGAAGCCCTGTTCCGCCTGGGCGAGATTTATGCCACGCGCCTGGACCGCGAAGAAGAAGCCCGCAAGGCTTTTGAAAAACTGGCCGAAAAAAGCCCAGACACCGAACTGGGACGCGAGGCGGGAGACCGGGCGCGGGAGTTGAAGGAGTATCAGGGCGGGGGGGGCGGCAACGAGTCGCGCCAGATGACCGTGGTGATGCAGCAGAGCGCCGACGCGGCCCTGCGTAAAATCCTCAAACAACCCAAAAAAATCACCTGGGTCCACACAAGGGTGCGCCTGGGGAAGATGTCCCTGGCGGTGTCCGGCTCGCTGGGTGTGGCGGTGACCGGCCCCATCAAGGAGTCGCTGGAGTTTTTGTACAACGACCGTTTTCGTCTGGTTCGCCTGATGCTGGATGGCAAGGAAATGAAACCCAAGGCAGAGGGGCAGATGCTGTCCATTCCCCTGCGGGGGCCGCTGAAAAAAGGCGACACACTCACGCTCTCGTGGCAGGGGCGGCTCTCGCTGCGCCCACCCGATGGCCCCATGGGCAAGGTGGCCCGACTGCGGGGTGTGCCGGTGGGGGGTCTGGGGCTGGTGTCGCCCAAAGAGGGTTACCTCACCGCCACGGACATGTGGATGCCCACGCTGGATTACGACGGCCTCATGGACATGGTGACCGACGTGGATTTTCCCGCCCCCCTCAAGGCGGTGGCCGCCGGGCGGCTGGTGCGTGAAGAAACCCGCCGGGGCCGTTATCGCGCCCGCTGGGTCATGCCCGTGAAACACGGCCACAACAGCCTGTGTTATGGCCAGTTCAGTGTTGCGCGCCGGGGGCCTTACACCACCTATCTCTCGGCCAAAGACGCCGCCGCCGCGCCGGGTCTGCTGCGCATGACTGAGCGGGCCATGAAGTTTTACGCCGGTCTTTATGGTCCGTCCCGTTACCCCGTGGTCAAGGTCTGTCAGATCAACAGCCCCGTGTTCAAGGGATACGCCGAGGCCACCCTGGTGATGCTGGGGGGCCGCGAGGCGGTGCGCGCCAAAGGCACCGGCGTGCTGGCCCACGAACTGGCGCACCAGTGGTGGGGCAATCAGGTGTCGCTGAGTCTGCTCAAAGACACCCCCCCCTGGTTGTGGGAGGGCTTCGCCAGCTACGCCGACGTGCTTTTTCAGGAACACGAACAGGGCCAGGACGTGGCCCGGCGGCGGCTGGCGCTCATGGCCACGCGTTATTTTCACGACCTGCTGCGCTATGGCGACGTGCCGATTCTGGAGAACTCTTTTGAGAACCCCAGTTATCTGGGGGTGGTGTATCAAAAAGGCGCGTGGGTGCTGCACATGCTGCGGCACGAGCTTTCACCCCCCCTGTTCGAGCGCGCCATGAGGGAGTACGCCATCACACACAGCGCCCGTTCGGTCACGCTGGCGTCGCTGCGCACCTCGCTCAACAAAACCACGGGGCGCAACCAGTCTCCGTTTCTGGACCAGTGGCTGAAACGCACGGGTTATCTGCGGCTGGAGGCCCAGGGCCTGAGTCTGGCGGGGGGCAGGCTGAGCGGCGCACTGGTGCAACCCGGCCCGGCCTATCACCAGAAAGTTTCTCTGCTCCTGCGATACAAAGCCCAGCAGGTGCGGCGCAGTCTGGCCCTGAAGGGTGAAAACACGGGATTTTCCTTTCCGGTTTCTTTTCAGGCCAGCGAACTGGTGCTGGACCCCGACGACTGGCTGCTCAAACAACCCGGCGACAGCAACGTGGTGAAAATCACCACCGCCGTGCCATGAAAATGGAAGTTGGAAGATGGGGACTGGATGTCGGAAAAAGAAGAAGGCCCCATTGTTCCCCGCCGTCATTCCCGCGAAAGCGGGAATCCAGTTGAAACCAAGACATCCGACCTTTTTCTTATTTTCTTTGGTGGGGCAGGCATCTTGCCCATAGCTGCTAACTTTCCCGGAGTAGCGGCGGTGTCCTCACCGCCGTTAAAGGCCAAAACATTTGCTTCCCTTATGATTTGTGCGCGGTGGGGACACCGCGCCTACTCCTGTAAGGTGCGTAAAACCTTGGTTTCTTATCAAAAGTCAGCAGCTATTCATGTCTCGTCTGCCATTTTCATCAATAAGGCGGGCGTACCCGCCCACCTTAAAAGAAAAATGTTTTTGTTCCCCTTTTTCAGGCAGACAAGATGTCTGCCCCACCAGAACTGGTTTTTGCCTATGTCTGACTGGATTCCCGCTTTCGCGGGAATGACGGCGGCTTGTGGGCAAAGGGAAAATTGAAAAAAACACATGACACTCGATGACCCCCGTTATCTGTTGCTGCTGCTCGTGCCCCTGGCGCTGTCGCCGCTGGTGATTTTTTCACGGCGATATTTTTCTGCCAGCGGCGCGGCGGCCATGGTGGTGCTGCGTCTGCTGGTGGTGTCGTGTCTGGCCCTGGCGGCGGGTGGCTTGGTGTGGAAGAAAAACATCCGCACCAGCACCGTGCTGCTGGTGGTGGATCACTCCCACAGCGTGGACCCCACCGAGGCCGCCCGGCGCGAGGAATTTGTGAACGCCGCCCTTTCCACCGCCGGTGCGCGTCGCCGCCTGGGGGTGCTGGCTTTTGGAGCGCGGCCCGTGGTGATGGCCCTGCCCTCGGCCACGCCCAAACTGGAAGGCGGCGCGGCGGTGGACGGCAGCGAGACGGACATCGAATCGGCACTGCGCGCCGCCATGGCGTATCTGCCCCCCACGGGTCGCCGCCGGGTGGTGCTCTTGAGCGACGGCCTGCCCACACAGGGTGACGCTCTGGCGGCGGCAGAAAGCCTGGCCGCTGCGGGCATTGAGGTGAGTACGCTGCCCCTGGCTCCGGCGCGGGAACCGGACGTGGCGGTGGTGGCGCTGAACGCCCCCGCCCGCCGCAAAAAAGGCGAGCCTTTGCGACTGAGCGCGGTGCTGGACGCAGAGCGCGAGGAAACGGGCGTGGTGCGGTTTTATGAAGACGGCCAGCCCATCGCCGGCCAGCGTCTCAAACTCAAACCCGGCCAGACCGAGGTGGTGCTGGACCGACTGGCGGGCGACAGCGGCCTGCACACCTACGAAGCGGTTTATGACCACCCACAGGACACCCGGCGCGAAAACAACCGGCAGGGGGCGTTCACCTATGTGGAAGGCCCCCAGCGGGTGTTGCTGGCCCAGGGAGAAGCGGGTGGGCCGCTCTCCCGCGCCCTGGCGCAGCAGGGGATGACGGTGAGCACCCTCACCGGCGCCGCGCCGGGCCGGGCCGAGGACCTGCTGCAATATGGCGCGGTGGTGCTGGACAACCTGCCCGCCCAGTCTCTGGCGCAGGGGCAGATGCGCCTGATGAAGGAAATGGTGCATGGCCTGGGGCGGGGACTGGTGATGCTCGGCGGGCGCGACAGTTTTGGCCCCGGCGGTTATCACGGCACCCCCATCGCCCAGGCCCTGCCCGTGAGCATGCGGCTGATGAGCCGCCGCCGCGTGCCTTCGCTGGCCCTGGTGTTTGTGGTGGACAAGTCCGGCTCCATGGCCGACTTTGACGTGTCTGGACTGGAGAAACTGGCCCTGGCCCGCGAGGCGGTGACACTGGCGCTGGAGGTGGTGCTGCCCGGTGACACGGTGGGGGTGGTGGGTTTTGACAGCGCCGCCAAGTGGGTGCTGCCCGCCGGTCCTCTCAAAAACCGTCCCCAGGCCCAGGCCCTGGTGCGCACCATGCAGCCCGGCGGCGGCACCGACATGTACCCCGGTCTGCAACTGGCTTTGCAGGCGCTCTCGGCCACCAAGGCCATGTACAAACACGTGGTGGTGCTCTCAGACGGCATGACCAACCCGGCAGATTTTGAATCACTCCTGGGCCAGTTCGCCGCCCAAAAAATCACCCTCTCTGCCGTGGGCATTGGCCAGGACGCCGACCGGCCTTTTCTGGAGGACCTGGCCCGCCTGGGCGAGGGGCGGGTCTACTTCCCCACCAGCGCCGCCAACCTGCCCCAGTTGTTTACGCGGGAGACCACGCTGGCCTACCGCGCCTATCTGGTGCAGGAGCGGTTCACACCGCGCTGGGCCATGGATCACGAGGCGCTGTCGGGTTTTGAGAGTTTCCCCCCGCTTGAGGGTTATACCGGCACAAGCCCAAAAGCCACCGCCCAGCACGTGCTCATCACACACAAAAAAGACCCCCTGCTGAGCCTGTGGCGGCACGGCACGGGCCGGGCCGTGGCGTTTACCAGCGACAGCGGCGGACGCTGGGCGGCAGACTGGGTGCAGTGGCCGGGCTTTGGGCCGTTTTTTGCCCAGCTTTTGCGCTGGGCGGCGGGGGAAGGGGGCTTGGGGGCCGCCAGGCTCGCCTTCAGCCCCGATGGCGTGGGGGGCCTGCGGGTAGAGGCAAAACTGCGCACGCCCGATGGCCACGCGCCCCTGGAATCGGAAGTGGACCTGCGCCTGCTGGACCCCTCCGGCAAACCCCGCAACCTCACCCTGCACCGGGTGTCGGCGGGGGAGTACCGGGGGCGCTTGGCGGAGGCGTCGCGGGGGGTGTATCTGGGGCGCGTGGGGGCGCGGAGTTTTTCGGCGCTGGCGGGGGCCTATGTGGGCAGCGGAGCGGAATATGCCCACCGTCTGGCGCAGGTCATGGCCATCACCGGCGGCCGCGAACTCACCGGGCCGGAAAACCTGTGGGAGGGCATCGCCACCGCCCGGCCAGAGGAAATCCCCCTGTGGCCCTGGCTGCTGGTGGCGGCGGGGCTGCTGTGGATTTTCGACGTGGCGCTCAGGCGGTTTAACCTGCAAAGCCGGGCCGTGCAGCAGGCGGTGGCCGAAACCGCCCGGCGCGCAGCGGCCATGGCCACCGCCCCGGTCCCCGTCAGTGGCCCCGCGCCCCGCACCATGGACTCACTGCTCAAAAATAAACACAGCGCCGCCAGCCTGCAACAGGAGCGTGCCCGACTGGTGAAGAAATAGGGGGAAGCCGGAGATTGGAGGCCGGAGGTTGGAAAAGAAAAAGGCTCCATCATTCCCACCGCACCGCCCGAAAAATCCATCCCGCCGGGCCACCTGCCGGGCTGCTCCTTTTCACCGCTTCCCCTGCGCTATACTCCCCCGGTGACTAAACCCCGTGGGTTTTTGCGCCTTGTGGCCATGGCGGTGCTGTGCCTGCCCCTGTGGGCCGCTGCGGCCAGCGCCTGCACGGTAAACAAGGCCGAGATCTACACCAGTCAGGTGCAGGACGTGATCACGCTGTCCATGAAACCCCTGGCTTATCCCCGCGTGGAGCCGGTGGAAGACCCCTACAAGCGGGTCATCCTGTTCGAGGGCTGTCAGGCGCGGGAACGTGTGCTGGAAGACCTCAAAAACATCCGCACCCACCTCATTCACAAAATCGAGCCTTATCACTGGGAGGGCCTGGGAGAACTGTTCCAGGTCATCATCTACCTCAAAAAACCAGTGGACCTCGTGGCCGCCGAAGAGGGCGGGGCCATCACCTTCACGCTCAAGAACCGCGAGTTCGTGCCCGTGCCCTTTGCGCCCCACGGCCCCGGCCCCAAGCGGGACCTTACCAATCTGGACGTCATCGAACTCATCGAAGACACCAGCCGCCCGCAAGAAGCCACACCGGCCCCCAACTGGCTTCAGCCGGGCGGCACGCTGGAGCGCAGTTTTGGCGGCCAGCCCGCCCGCAATGGCCAGCAGCCCCAGGCTGGCGGTGTCACCCTGCACCACGACAGCGCCCCTCTGGACAAAGTGCTGGAGGACCTCGCCAAACAAAGCGGTCTGAATCTGGTGCTGGACAAAGAAGCCCTGGCCACTGACCCCAAGGGCGTGACCGTACACATGACGGGCGTGCCCGCCCGCGAGGCGCTGGACTCGATTCTCGCCAGCCAGGGACTGGACAGCCTCAAAAAGGGCCGCGTGACGGTGGTGACCTCGCCAGAGCGGGCCATGCAGGACAAAGGTGAAGGCCCGGCGGGGGGCGAGCAGGTGGCGTATTTTCCTGTGAACTACGTAGACCCGGTGGAACTGGTGAACATGATTCGCCGCACGCCGCTCAAGCCCGCCCCGCTGAACGTGGAAGCCTTTGACGCCCGTGGCCCCGTGAACGACAACACGGTGCTCAACAATCAGGAGGGGTTGCAGGAAATCCGGTTTCGCCGCGACCTGGTGGACGCGGGCCGCAAGGGAGCCATCGTGAGTTATGGCACACCCGCCGCCAACCGGGGGGTGGATTCGTTCATCAAAAAGGTAGACCTCGCGCCCCATCAGGTGGTGCTGGAAGTCACCGTGTATGAACTCACCAACACCGATCTGTCGGAGTTTGGCATTGGCCAGAACCGCACCAACCCGGTCACCGGCGTGAACCAGAAAGGCATGGACGCCCAGAGCGGCGCGCTCAACACGTTTTTTGAACAACTGGCCACCGGCGGCGGCGGCCTGTCCATTTTTTATGACCGGGGCAACAACCTGAAGCAGGACTTCCGCGCCATCATGCGCATGCTGATTGAAAAGGGCAAAGCGCGCATCCTCAACCGCCCCACCCTGGCCACGCTGGACGGCCAGCCCGCCGTGATTCGCGTGGGCGACGAAGAACCCATCGTGCGGCGTGACCCCACCAAATACACCAGCAACGATTTCACCAGCCGCGTGGATTACCGGCTGATCGGCATGAGCCTTTATGTCGTGCCCCGGGTGGACAGCAAGGGCAACGTGGTGCTGGCCGTGAACCCTGTGCTCACCGACAAAAAAGGTGATTCGCAGATTTTTAACAGCGACGGCTCGGTGAATGTGTCGGCCCCCGTCATCAGCGTGCGCGAGGCCAACACGGTGGTTCACGTGAAAAGCGGCGAAAAGGTGCTCATCGGCGGCCTCATGCGTCAGGTGCAGCAGGAGACCACCAACCGCGTACCCGTGCTGAGCAAACTGCCCCTGGTGGGCAAGCTGTTCCAGAACGAAAGCAAGGATTTCATCAAGCAGGAAATCCTCATCGAGATCACCCCCAGGGTGGTGAAAGACCTGACGCCGGGCGTCACGCCCACTTCGCTGCCCAGCCACCGCGAAAAAATCGGACGGTGAGTTTGCCGCTGCGATGCGCTCAGTCCCCGCCGCACACACACCCGTTTTTGAACCAGCGCGCTGGCTGACGCGTGAACACTGGTTGTCGCTGCTGCCGGGGTTTGAAATTGCCGCAGAATCTGCCGAGGCCCCTTTTGCGCCCCTGCCGGTTTCGGCTGTTGAGGCAAAGAACCTTGCAGACCTGTTGGAGACCGAGGGTTATTTTGAGCATGCCACCGCCCCGTGGGGGGTGGATTTCGTCCGTTTGGCGGCGGGCATCGAAACCCTGCACCGGGCCGGTTTCTGCCCGGTGTTCTCTTTTCTTTACGACGACTATTGGGCGCTGATTACCCGCGTGGTAAGCGTGCTGGAGGCCGCTCTGGGCGCGCCGCTGTTGCGCCTGCCCGACATCTGGGCCTGGCGGGTGGACCCAGCCCATGAAGAAGCGGGCTGGTCACCCCACCGCGACAAGGGCCGCCACGCCCTGGGGTCACAGGGCGAGCCGCTGTGCCTCACCCTGTGGCTGCCGCTTACACCCGCCACGCCGCTGAACGGCTGTATGTATCTTTTACCCAAACACCGCGACCCCCACTACAACACCGAGCGGGAAAAACTGCCCAACGTGCCCCTGCCCGACGTGCGCGCCCTGCCCGCCCAGCCCGGCGCGGTGATGGTGTGGAACCAGGCGCTGCTGCATTGGTCCAGCCGGGCCAGTCACCGGGGGGGCGAGCCACGCATCAGCGTGTCCTGCGAATATCAGCGGGCCGATGCGCCACCGTTCAAGACACCCCTTTCGCCGCCCCAGGGTGTGCCGGGTTTTGAAGAACGCCTGCACTTGGTGGCCCGGCAGATGCTGCAATACCGCCACATGGAGCCACTCGCCCCGTGGATGGAGCAGTGGATTGCTTTTATGGCGGCGCAAAAGAAGGGCGCGTGACGCGCCGCCAAGGGGGCAGGCGATGTTTTTGATTCAATGAAGAGCGCTGGCCGCTTCGCGGCGGTCGCAGCCTGTGGCTGCTCCGTGGCGGGGGTGGGCTGCGCCCACCGTTTAGTTCATTTTGCATAAGTTTATGCACAGTTTTCCGCCTTGTCGTGCCCGTTGATCAAACAATAGAACGCCCTCGACCCCCTCTCCCCTTGAGGGAGAGGGTTGGGGTGAGGGGTTCATTAGTTCATTTTGAAGAAATTTATGCACGTCGAAATAGTTCCCTCTCCCGTGCTTTGCATGGGAGAGGGTGGCGCGTAGCGCCGGGTGAGGGCGATGTAAAAAATAACCAAATAAGGTTTTTGCTCATGTTTTGCCCCGGCTGTTTCGCGCTTCGCGCTCAGGCGGGTGAGAGTTTGCGAGGAATATTTCCAGATGCCCATTGGGGCATCTGGCCGAGCAAAGGCGATAGCTGGCCCGCCCTACTCCGTCGTGCCGCTGGGCGCGCCCGGCAGCATCAATATGCTGCCG
>CAYJOG010000057.1:0-10897 GCA_964371695.1 uncultured bacterium | reverse complement strand
CGGCCGGGTCGATCGCCGCGGCGGTGAAGCGGTGCAGGCCCGCACCGAGGCGGCCAAAGCCGAAGAAAATCTGGCCTATCTGCGCCGCCTGCTGGCCTTTTGGGACGACCTGCCCATCGCCACCCTGGCCCAGGCCAAAGAGAGCGCCGCCTCGCTGGCGGAGTTCCGCGACAGCCTCACCGACGAACTGCTGGACCTCTTGCGTGGATTCCTGAAAGAAATCGCCCCCGTGGGCATATTTTTGCCCGCCACCGCGCCGCTTGCGCCTTTTCTGGAGGGGGGTTTTGAGGCGGCCTATCGTCAGGCCCTGCAGGGGCGGGACGAGATTCACCGCGAAATCGGCGAGCTTAAAAAAAGCACACTGGGCAAGCCGGCGCTGATGCGGCAATACGAACAACTGGTCACCCTCATCGCCGAGGCCCGCATGGTGGTGGACGGCCTGGAAAAGGAAGTGACGGGGTTCCGCCTGCCCCTGGAACAGGCCGAAGACGTGCGTCAGAAACTGGCGGAACTGGAAGAAAAACACACCGCCGCCGAGACCGCCCGCGAGGCCGCCCGCACCGAGCGCGAAGAACAACGCCACCTGCTGGCGGCCCAGGTGCCGCTGGAGCGCGACAAGACCTCGCTGATACAGGAAATCGGCCAACTCACCGAAGCGGCCTATCGCAAAAAAACCACCGCCCAGGCTGAAGAAGACCTTTCCGAAACCGCCTTTGACGCCCTGCTGAAAGAATTGCAGCGCCACAAGGATGCCCACGCCGCCACCTTCATAGAAGAAGCCCGGCTGATGGGCATGAAGGAACAGATGGAGGAAACCCTGCGGCGACTGAAAAACCACCAGCAGGAAGAAAAACGCATTGTGCAGCGCCTGAAACTGCTGGACCGCCGCCGCGAGGAAATGGTGACGCTGCGCGAGTGTCTGGCCATTACGGTGGACCGCGCCCGGCGGCGTATCGTGCCGCAGATACGGGCCTATTTCAGCCACATCCTGGGCAAGCTCACGGCGGGGCGTTATCACGAGGTGGAGCTGGACGAAGACTTTGACCTGTCGGTGTTCAGCCCCGAGCGGGGCGGACTGGTGGACATCAGCCACCTGAGCGGCGGCACGGCAGACCAGATGTTCATCGCGCTCCGGCTGGCACTGGCGCGCAGCACCGGCATTGGCGATGGTGGCCCCGGCAGACCGTTCCTGTTTCTGGACGAACCACTCTCGGCTTTTGACACCGACCGCCGGGCGCTGTTCATGGCGCTTTTGCGCACCATGCAGCCCAACTTCCAGCAGATCTTCCTCATCAGCCACCTGCCCGACGTGGCCCCCCAACTGGACCACTACCTGTCGCTTTCCTGGGACGGCCCACACCTGTCCATCCACCGAAGCTGGCAGGGCGAAACGCCGTGAGGCGGATTCAATAAATATGTGGAGTAGGCGCGGTGTCCATCGCTGTTATATATGACGACATAAGTCGCTGTGCATGGATACCTGCTTGTGCAACGAATCGCCGCCATCCTTACCCTCTCCCCTTTACGGGGAGAGGGTGGATGCTGGCCAAGCTCTTTCTGGCCAGCATCCGGGTGAGGGGTTCAGGAAAAAGACAAAAAACCACTGAGATTTTGTCCATTTTAAACCCCTCACCCGGTTTGGGCCGGGGCTACGCCCCATCCCAAACCACCCTCTCCCCGTAAAGGGGAGAGGGTAAAAGGGCGATGTTTTTTATCCCCCCGGCAGCGGCCAGTCCTTCAGAGCGTCCACCAGCAGTGCGCGCCAGCCCGGCAGGTCCAGCCCCCATTTCTCGCGAGCCAGCGTGTTGTCCAGCACCGACCACGCAGGCCGGGGCGCGGGGCGCACAAAAGCCGCCGTGGTGGTGGGGCTTACCGTCACCGCCCTGCCCGTGCGGCGGGCAAACACCTCACTGGTCACGCTGGCCACGTCAAACCAGCAGGGCGCGCCAGAGGGCACGAGATGCAGCAGCCCCCGCGCGCCTTTTTCCAGCGCCGCCAGCGACCACGCCGCCAGCGGCCCGGCGGGCGTGGGCACGGTGAACTGGTCGTTCACCACCTGGGCGCTGCCCTCTTTGACCAGACGGCTGAGAATCGCCGCCACAAAGTTCACCCCCGCCGGGTCATACACGCCGCTGGTGCGCACCACCAGCGTGTTGGCATGGCTCAGTGCCGCCAGTTCGGCCTCCCGTTTGGTGCTGGCGTAAACACCCCGCGGACTGGGCGTGGCGGTTTCGGGAATGGCCTGGCCCGGATGGGGCCAGTCGGTGAAGACATAATCGGTGCCAAAGGTGAGCAGCAGGCCGCCGGTGCTCTGGGTGTGGTCTGACAGAATTTGCGTGGCCAGCACGTTGACGCGGCGGGCGTCCTCTGGGTGCGCCTCGGCCAGGTCCACCTGGGTATAAGCAGCGGCATGACAGGTGAGGTCAAACCGCCGCCCGGCCAGCCAGCCGGTGAGGGCGTCCGGCTGGTTCAGGTCCAGCGCGTCCGGGCCGGGGGCCAGCACCTCCCACCCCTTTTGCAAAAGCAGACGGGCCAGATGCCCCCCCACCTGACCGCTGGCCCCTGTCACCAGCGCCACGGGCGGCGGCTGGCCGGGTTTGGGAACAGGCAGTGTGGGCATGGGGGGCATTGCTGTCAGGTTTTTCGGTAGCCCCGGCGTCTCGCCGGGAGAATAAAAACCGCCGCAGGCGGCACAAAACAAATGTTTTTCACGGGAATAATGAAAAAATACAAAAAGGTGCGCGCCTGTGGCGCGGCCGTCGCTCCCGGCGAGACGCCGGGGCTACGTTAAAAAACCCCTCTGATTCCTCTGCTTTCTTCATAAGCCTAACAGCAATGGACATGTCGGGCATTTTAAGCCCGCTGATTCAAAACAGGCTCTGATAAAATCACCCTCCCCATGACAACCTCCCTTCAACAACCTCCTGGTCCGCCCCGTGCCGGGGGAGCGCCCCTGGTTGTGCAGGAGGTGTTCACCGGCCAGCCCCTGGCGACGGTGGCCACGCTGAACGAGAGCGACATGCAGGCCGCTCTGGACCTCGCCCACGCCACCCTGCGCGCCCCGGCCCTGCCTGCTTTTGAGCGGGCTGCCCGGCTGGAGAAATTCGCCCGTCTGACGGCGGAACACCACGAGGAACTGGCGCTCTTGATCGCCCGCGAAGGAGGCAAGCCCCTCACCGATGCGCGTATCGAAATGACCCGCGCCGCAGGCGGCCTGAAGCTGTGCGCCGAGGAAGCCACGCGACTGTGTGGTCAGCAGATTCCCATGGAGGGCAGCGCGGCGGCCCTGGGACATGTGGCGTTTACCCAACGGGAGCCGGTGGGTGTGGTGGCGGCTTTCAGCGCCTTCAACCATCCCTTCAATCTGCTGGTGCATCAGGCTGGCCCGGCCCTGGCGGCGGGCTGCCCGGTGCTGCTCAAACCCTCGCCCGCCACGCCGCTGAGTGCATTGCGTTTTGTGGCGCTGGCTCATGAGGCGGGTTTTGAGCCGGGCCACGTGCAGGCCGTGCCCTGTGACAACACCGTGGCGGCGGCCCTGGCGGCCAGCGGGCGCATCGCCTATCTGAGTTTCATTGGCGCGGCGCACGTGGGCTGGCGGCTGCGGGCGGGGCTGGCCCCCGGTGTGCGGTGCGTGTTGGAGCACGGCGGTGCGGCGCCGGTGGTGGTGAATGACGACGCCGATCTGGCCCTGGCCCTGCCGCTGCTGCTGAAGGGTGGTTTTTATCACGCGGGTCAGGTGTGTGTGAGTGTGCAGCGGGTGTTCGCCCACCGGGCGGTGGCGCGGCAACTGGTGCAGGATTTGGCCGCCGGGGCCGCCGCGCTGGTGGTGGGCGACCCCCGGCAGGACGCCACACAGGTGGGGCCGCTGATTCGTGCGAGTGAAGTGACGCGGGTACACGAGTGGGTCACCGAGGCTGTCGCGGGTGGGGCGGAACTGCTAACAGGTGGCCAGCCCCGGCCGGGCCAGTGTTATGCCCCCACGGTGCTGTTCAATCCGCCTCCCCAAAGCCGTGTGATGACGCAGGAGGTGTTCGGCCCCGTGGTGTGTGTGCAGGCGGTGGAAAGCATGGAAGAAGGCATCGCTGTGGCCAACAGCGTGGATTGGTGTTTTCAGGCGGCTGTGTTCACGCAGAACATGAACGCCGCCCTGCTGGCCGCCGAGCGCTTGAGCGCCACGGCGGTGATGGTGAATCAAAGCACCACCTTCCGCGTGGACTGGATGCCCTTTGGCGGCAAAGGCCCGTCGGGTCTGGGTGTGGGCGGCATTGGCCCGGCGGTGCGGGACATGACACACGAAAAACTGGTGGTGATGCGGAGGGGGTAAAGAAAAATCGCCGTTTGCCCGCCCTCGTGCTGGCTTGTCATGGCCCACCCGTTGGCGTCAATCCCGCGAAAGCGAGAATCCAGTAGAAATATAAACAACAAACCTCTTTTTTGAGTGGGGCAGGCGTCCCGCCTGCCTTATGTATGAACGCAGGCATCTTGCCTGCGCCACCAAAAAGTAAAAAAGAAGGTGTGGTGGTTTTTCTTCAACTGGATTCCCGCTTTCGCGGGAATGACGCCGGGGGTGGCCATATTTGTAGGTAATGACAAGCCTCTGGGGAGAGGACACATTCGGCCCTTTTTCTTTTGGCCCTACTGATTCATCCGGTTCAAAACAAGTGTTTGGGAAGGCGTCCCGCCTGCCTTTTATTTGAACGCAGGCAAGATGCCTGCGCCACCAAAGAATAAAAAAGAAGGTGCGGTGCTTTTGGCTCAACTGGATTCCCGCTTTCGCGGGAATGACGCCACCTTGTCAGCCCTTTTTGGGGTGTTTGCCAAGCCCCGTCGCGCCACCCATTTAATAACGGATGGCTCCCTACCCCTCAAACACAATTTGCCGCAGCACATAGGGCAGGATGCCGCCGTGGCGGAAGTATTCCACCTCGATGGGGGTGTCCACACGCACGGTCACGGGCACGTCGCGCCTAACGCCATCAGCGCCGTGAATCACCAGCGTCGCGGTCATTTTGGGTGAGAGGCCCTTTTCCAGACCCAGCAGGTCAAAAGTTTCGTCGCCCTTCAACCCCAGCGAGGCGGCGGTAAGCCCCTCGGCGAACTGGCAGGGCAACACACCCATGCCCGCCAGATTGCTGCGGTGGATGCGCTCGAAGCTGCTGGCGAACACGGCCTTCACACCCAACAGCGCCGTGCCCTTGGCGGCCCAGTCGCGGCTGGACCCGGTGCCATATTCGGCCCCGGCAAAGATGAACAGCGGCACGCCCTGGGCCTGACAGTCCATGGCGGCGTCATAAATCGCCATTTCCTGGCCGCTCAGCGCGTGGCGGGTGAGGCCGCCTTCGGTGCCCGGCAACAACTGGTTTTTGATGCGCACGTTGGCGAAGGTGCCGCGCATCATCACCTCGTGGTTGCCGCGCCGCGCGCCATAACTGTTGAAGTCCTTTACCCCCACGCCCTTCTGCTGCAAAAACAGACCGGCGGGCGAGGTGGGCTTGATGGCCCCCGCAGGAGAGATGTGATCAGTGGTCACCGAGTCGCCAAACACCGCCAGCACCCGCGCGCCGGTGATGTTGCCGGTCTCGCTCAGGCCGGGGCCGAAGCCCTCAAAAAACGGCGGCTGCTGCACATAGGTGCTGGCGGCGTCCCAGGCGTACACGTCTCCGGCGGGGCTTTTCACGGCGGTCCACAGGGGCGTTTGCTGGGCTTCTTTGGCGTAGATTTTGCGGAAGGTTTCCGCGTCGTTGGCCGTGGACCACAGCGCCTGGATTTCTTCTGATGTGGGCCAGATGTCCTTAAGAAACACCGGCTGGCCGTCGCGGCCCGTGCCCAGCGGCTCGGTGCTCAGGTCAATGTCCACGCGCCCCGCCAGGGCAAAGGCCACCACAAGGGGCGGACTCATGAGAAAGTTCGCCTTGATGAACTGATGCACGCGGGCCTCGAAGTTGCGGTTGCCCGACAGCACACTGGCCCCCACCACGCCGGTTTCCTTCAGTTTTTCTTCCACAGCGGTGTCCAGCGGGCCGCTGTTGCCGATGCAGGTGGTGCAGCCATAACCCACGGCCTGAAAACCCAGTTGATCCAGCGCGGCCTGCAAGCCGGTTTTCTCAAGATACGCACTCACGGCGCGGCTGCCGGGGCCAAGGCTGGTCTTCACCCAGGGGGCGGAACGCAGGCCCTTTTCCACGGCTTTTTTGGCCAGCAGACCAGCGCCCAAAATCACGCTGGGGTTGCTGGTGTTGGTGCAACTGGTGATGGCGGCAATGAGAACCGCGCCGTCTCCCAGCGGGGCCTCGGCGGCGGGGTGGCCGTCGTGGGGAGCCATGGTTACGTTGTGGCGGGCCGTGCGCTCGGCTTCGCTGCGGCCAAAACCATCGGGCGCGGGGGCCGCCAGCAGTTCGGCGAAACGGCCCTTCAGGTCCGCCAGCGCCACGCGGTCCTGCGGGCGTTTTGGCCCGGCCACGCTGGGGGTGATGCTGCCGAGGTCCAGCGACAACGACTGGCTGTAATCACAGGCACCGGCCCTGGGCACACCCAGCAGGCCCTGGGCTTTGAGATAGTTGCGCACGGTGTCTACCAGGGCGGCGGGTCGGCCCGTGGCGGCCAGATAATCCAGCGTTTTTTCGTCGGGCGGAAAGAAGCCCATGGTGGCCCCATATTCCGGGGCCATGTTCGCCAGTGTGGCGCGGTCCTGGGCCGAAAGCGCCGCCGCGCCTTCGCCAAAAAACTCCACAAACTTGCCCACCACCTTGGCCTTGCGCAGCAACTCGGTCACCGTCAACACCAAATCGGTGGCCGTGACGCCTGGGGGCAGGCTGCCCTTCAACTCCAGGCCCACCACGTCGGGCATGAGGAAATACACCGGCTGGCCCAGCATGGCAGCCTCGGCCTCGATGCCCCCCACGCCCCAGGCCACAATGCCCAGACCGTTGATCATGGTGGTGTGGCTGTCGGTGCCCACCAGTGTGTCGGGGAAAAACACGCCGTCTTTTTCCCGCACCACCTGGGCCAGATATTCCAGGTTCACCTGATGGCAGATGCCCATGCCCGGCGGCACAATGCCAAATGTTTCAAACGCCTGCGCCCCCCACTTGAGAAACTCATAACGCTGCTGGTTGCGGGCAAACTCGATTTTCAGGTTTTCATCCAGCGCGGTGGCCGAGGCGTAGTGATCCACCTGCACGGAGTGATCCACCACCAGATCCACCGGGACAAGTGGTTCGATTTTTTTCGGATCCTTGCCCAGCGCCTGGGCGGCGGTGCGCATGGCGGCGAGGTCCACCAGCAGGGGCACGCCGGTGAAGTCCTGCAACAACACGCGGGCCACCACAAAGGGGACTTCCTCGGTGCGCGGCGCGTTGGGCTTCCAGTCGGCCAGGTGCTTCACGTCTTCTTCGCGCACCCGCTTGCCGTCGCAGTTGCGCAGCAGCGATTCCAGCACAATGCGAATGGAAACCGGCAGGCGGCCCACACCGCCGTGACCCTGCGCCGCCAGCTTGGGCAACGAAAAAAACTTTCCCTCACGGCCCTCGCCGGTGGAAAAGGTGTCCAGAACACTCATCAGTCCGCTCATGGGGAAACATTATGTTCAATTGGCCATGGCAGGAAAGCCCCATTTTGATCGGACACCGAAAGGAAACATGAATCATTGTTTGTCTGAACATTCTCCATGCTTCGCCGCCAGCTTCAGGCTTTGCTAAACTGACCATCCGTGCTTGGCAAAGGAAAGAAAAAGGAAGGGGTGGCCCCGGCCCCCAAGGCCCCCAAACCTGAAAAAGCCCCCAAGGCCAAGGGGGGTGGTTTTTCGTTGCTCAAAAAGAAGGAAGCAGGCGCACCGGCCAAGGCCCCCGCCCAGGAAAAACCTGCGTCTGCACCCGGCGAAAAAAAGCCCTTCTTTTCGTTTCTGAAACCCAAACCCAAATCCGCCAAAGCGCCGCCGCCGAAAGCCCCGGCTCCGGCATCCGCACCGGCGGCTGACGCCGAAAAACCCAAAGGCCCCTTTGGCCTGTCGCTGCCCTTTGGCAAAAAAGGCCCCAAAGCGGCCCCCGCCCCCGGCCAGGAAGGCGGCAAAAAACCCGCCAATCTGGGCCAATTGGCTGTGGTGGGGGTGCTGCTGCTGATTCTGGTGGGCTTGCCCACGGGCAAACGCCTGCTGCGAAATTTTCTTCAGGACAAAACCCAGCAGGGAGTGGACGCCGCCAAAGAGGCCCTGGGCAACGCCGGTGTGCCCGGCATGCCCGGCGCAAGCGGCTCGGTGGCACTGACTCCTTCGGCTTCGGCCTCCGCCTCAGCCCCCATGCCGCCACCACCCGCGCCCAAACCGGCCCCGGCGGCCAAGGCAGCCTCCCCCAGCGCACCCGCGCCCGTGGCCAGCCAACCACCCCCGCCGCCCGGCAACGGCGCGCCGCCACCGCCCCCCTCTGCCGCAGCCAGCATCGCCAACGCCCCGCCGCCGCCCCCCCCCACGGCGACAAAAGAAAAACCCAAAACCGACTTTCAGCTTTTTATTGAAGCCATCAAAAAAGCAAAGGTGGACGTGGTGAAGACCCTCATCAAAGAGGGCCGCAACCTGAACGACAAAGACGCCGCTGGCCGCACGCCGCTGTTTGTGTCGCTGCTGTTTGCCGAAGACAACCTGGACCAGGAAGAAATCGCCACCCTGCTCATTGACAACGGCGCAGACGTGAACGTGAAGGTGTTGCCCATGGGCAGCACGTTGTCTCTGGCGGTGGAAAACGGCAACCTGGAACTGGTGGAAAAACTGGTGCAGAAAGGCGTGAAGCTGGAAGAAGAAGACGGCGACGGCTTCACGCCCCTCATGCGCGCCATTTCGCTCAACCGCGACAAAATCGCTTTCTTCCTGCGCAAAAAAGGGGCCAAGGACCGCCCCCGCCCCAAGGCCGCCGCCGCGACAACCGCCGCCAGCCCCTCGGCCCCCGCGCCCCCTGCGTTGCCGCCGTTGCAGTAGCAGGGGTTTTTACCCTGCCTGCCTAGAGCATTTTCAGAGTAGATGTAGACAAAATGAGGGCTTTTTTCTTGCCCTCTCCCTGAGGGAGAGGGCAGCCGAAGGTTGAGCGAAGCGAAACCGGAGGCGGGTGAGGGGGAACGGCTGGCTTGTCAAAATCTCTTGTTTTGTCGAGTGTTTTATTTTCCCCCTCACCCGCCCGTGACCGCACTTGCGTTCGGTCACGGTCTGCCCTCTCCCTGAGGGAGAGGGCAAGGACTGGCCCCACCCTTTGTCTACGTCAAATGTGAATTTGATCTAGCCCGGTTGTCGCCGCGTGTTTCATCACCGATAGTGTTTTTATGGCGGCCCAACCCACCACACCTGATCTGTCCGCCGGTCTGGCGCAGACGCTGAACGAATCCTGCCGCTGCATGGCGGTGGACCTGGACCGTCTGCGGGAAAACATCCAGGCCCAGGCCGGGGCCGAGGGTCTGGCCAGCACACTGTTCCGTGAACACCCCCACCTGTTTTCACCCACGCCCGTTTTCCTGTCCAAAACCGCAGCCGAGGCCATGGCCCAGGTGGTGCGGGCCGCCGAGCGGGTGTCGGCCCTGGCCCCGTGGCAGGCGCAGGCCCTGGCCCACGCCCCCGCCATCGCCCGGCTCCAGCCCGGCAACAAGGGGGTGTTTTTTGGCTTCGATTTTCACCTCACCCCCCAGGGGCCCCAGCTCATCGAAATCAACACCAACGCGGGGGGCGGATTTTTGAACCTGCACCTGTTGCAGTTGCAGGGCAGTTGCTGCGAAGAGGTCAGCCCCTATTTGCCCTGCCCCCGGGGTGTGCCCGCGATTGAAGAAATCTTCGCGGAAATGTTCCGCCTGGAATGGTCGCTGGCGGGGCGCACCGGCGAGCTGGGTGTGATGGCGGTGGTGGACGACAACCCGGCGGGGCAGTTTCTTTATCCTGAGTTTCTCGCCGCTCAGGGGTTGTTGCAGCGGCACGGCCTCAACACCGTGGTGGCCGACGCCGCCAGCCTGCGGTTTGAGCAGGGCCGCCTGTGGGCGGGGGACACGGCCATTGACCTGGTATACAACCGCCTCACCGATTTTTATCTGGAGGAACCCCGTCACGGGGCGCTGAAGGCCGCCTGTGAAAATGACGCCGTGGTGCTCACGCCCCACCCCCGCGCCCACGCCCTGCTCGCCGACAAACGCAACCTGACGGTGCTGTGTGATGAAGCCGCCCTGCTGGCGATGGGGGCGCGGCCCGAAGACGCCGCGCTGCTGTCCCGCGCCACACCGCAAACGCTGGTGGTGAGGGTGGATGAGGCCGATTTTTTCTGGCGGCACCGGCGGGAGTTTTTCTTCAAACCCAACGCCGGTTATGGCAGCCGGGCGGCTTATCGCGGAGACAAACTCACGCGGCGTGTGTTTGAGGAACTGCTGGCGGGGGGCTATGTGGCCCAGCGTCTGGCGCTGCCCGGCGAGCGCCACACCGCAGCGGGCAGCCCCATGAAAATGGACTTCCGCTGTTATGCCTATGCGGGCGAAACCCTGCTGGTGGCGGCGCGGCTTTATCAGGGGCAGACCACCAACATGCGCACCCCCATGGGGGGCTTCGCGGCGGTTTACACCACGCCGTGAAACCTTTCTTTCCTGACAGGGTATTGATAAAGTCCGTCCTGGACTTTATCAACCCGTTTTGCTCAGGCAAGCCATCGCAAAACGGCGCTTTTGCAGGGGTTTTTTGACCCCTGCAAGCGGTAAAATCCATCCATGGATTTTTCAGGGTGTTTATCAACACCCTGCTAATGAAGCGGGGCGGGCGTCCCGCCCGCCTTTTAGAGCATTTTCGGAATTGGTGGAGCGCACACCGCCTGGAGACCGGGGGTGGGATGGCGTCATTCCCGCGAAAGCGGGAATCCAGTAAGGACAAAAAACAAAAACCAGTTCT
>CAYJOG010000056.1:0-10924 GCA_964371695.1 uncultured bacterium | reverse complement strand
GTGCGGGGACAGCGTCCCCGCCTGAACAACAAGAAAGCCGTAAATCTCTGGTGGCGTGGGGCCTGAAAATCATGCGAGGAAGTGTAACAGTCTGGTTTTTGCGCTTCATGGGGCGGGGATACAATAAAAAATCGTTATCACGACTGAAACCATGAAACGCCTTCAGAAAACTGTCGCCCTGCTCTGGTTTGTGTGCCTCACACTGATTGGCTGCGGGGGCGGCGGCAGCGGGGCGGGCGTCGTGTTCAACCCCGGCGACAAAAACACAGCCAGCCCCAGCGGGCGGCTCACACTGCAACTGCCAGGGGTTCCAGCGGCGCGGCTGGCGACCAAGGTTCCGCCGCAGACCACGGGTTTTCTCGTGCGTCTCACACTGGTGGAAAACTGGGGGCCGGTGCTGGGCAGCCCAGAGACACCCGTGCTGGAAAAAGCCTGGCCCGCCAAGCCAGAGGCCCAGGTGGTGGAGGTGCTGGACATCCGGCCCGGCGTGTGGATGGCCGAGGTGCAGGCGGGCCGCCTCAACCCCGACAGCACCCCGCCCGGCCTCACCGAGGTTTACGCCCAGCGCACCGTTTATTTCGCCGTGAACTTGGGCAAAACCGTGGACGTGCCCGTGAAGCTGGGTTTTGGCCTGAAAAACGCTCAGGTCACACCCGCCACACTGAGCTTTGAACAGGGCGAACTCATCAGCCTGGAAAACCCCACGGCCACAGCGGGGATTCTCACCATCAGCACCGGCGGCCTGGCCTGCGGCCTCACACTGGCCCAGACGGGTTTTCTGGCCTGCCCGGCCCAGGCGGGGGGGTACACCATCACCGCAGGCAGCACCGTGCTGGTGAGCGCCTCGGTGAATGCAGGCAGCAAACCCCTGCCGCCGGGCGTGGGGGTGTTCCGCACGCTGCTCAGTCTGGGTCAGGCGGTGGACCTGCTGGCGTTTGGCGGCAGCGCGGCGGGGGGCGAACTGCTGAACGTGGACTGGGGCGACGGCAGCGCCCAGCAGGCGACCTCCGGCCAACGGCTGTTCCATTTCTATGCTGACCCCGGTTATTACGTCATCGCCGTGTCCTCCAAAAGCGCCGTCATCACATCACCGCTGCAAACTTTTGTGGCGGTGGCGGTGCGGGAACTGGACCCCGACGGCGCGCACTTTTTCATCCGCCCCGGCGCGCCTCTTGCGCCAGAGCAGTTTCTGGCGCTGGGCTTTGACCTGACAGACCTGCCAGACAATTTTGCCGTGGCCCTGAGTGAGGCCGGCAACCGCACGCTGCTGAGCGTGCATGGCTTAAGCCCGCTGTACGTGGGCATCGCCCCCCTGTCTGGCGCAGCGGACTGCGCTTCGGCGAATTTTCTGGCGGAAACCGCCGTGGACAGCCTGGGGCAGAAGTTCTGCGTGAAGCTGGGGAGCAAGGTGATTGGCCTGGAAGTGGTGTCCCAGTTCAGACCCCTCAAAAGCGCCACGGACGGCATCACGGCGGAACTGGGCCTGCGGGTGATTTCCGGCCTTGGGCAAAGCGCCCAAACCGCAACGGCGGTGAGCCGACCATGAAGCACCGGTTTATCACCACCATCACGGGCCTGCTGGCCCTTGGTTTTACGCCCATGGCCCAGGCCCTCACGGTGAAAATCCTCGACCGCAGCCCATCGGGTCAGGTGCTGCTCAACGCCGGAAAAAACCGGGGGCTGGGCACCGGCGAAAAACTGGTGGTGCACGACGGCAGCCGCACACTGGGCTGGATCACCCTCACCGAGGTACACGAGGCCGCCAGCCTGGGGGCCGTGAGTGAAGAAACCTTCAAGGGCGTCATTGGCCCCGGACAGTGGGCGGTGGACGGCCCCCTGCCCCTTCAGCCCCCCGGCAGCCCCGGCGCGCCAGAGGGCCTGGACACCCCCGCGCCGCTTGTGGCCCGCGCCGCACCGGCCAGGGATGAAACCCAACTTCGGCAAAACATTTCGGCTCCCCAGGCGCTGGAAAAAGCCACACACGAATTTGACGCAGGCCGCTGGAAAGACAGCGCCCTGTGGCTGAAGACTGCCATCCGGGCCGACGAAACAGGCAAGACCATTCCCGCCGCCCTGGCGCTGCTGGCCGATGTCTACGCCATGCTGGAGAAGCCCGATCAGGCCCGGCGGGCCTTGGCTTTGCTGGACAAAATCAACCGGCCAGTGGTGGTAGAAGAAGAAACTGAAAACATCGTCCGGCCAGATGTCCCACCCAACACACCAAGCCCGAAAAAAATGTTGTCCCTGGCCCCCGGCCGTGAGGAACAACCACCCGGCGGGCTTTTCACCGGCTCTCAGGAATTTCGCAACACCCCATCCAAAGAAGCCGCTGATGAAACCGAAGGCGAAGACCCTTTCGCCGATCCGTTCAAAAAACCTTTGGCCACCACGGCGCCCAAGCGCCAAGACTTTTTTTTGAAGCAGGTGGCGGGTGAAGCCCACAGCGGCGGCGACAACCCCGATGATTTTCTCTATGCCCTGGTGGCCGTGGGCCGCACCTTTGGCGAAAAAACCCTGGGCAGCGCCCTGGTGCTGGAGCGTTATAACCAGAGCGAAAACGAAGGCGCTGCCCTGGTGGCAGGGCTGAACATCACGCGGCTGCACAGCCCCCACTGGATTTTTTATGGCACCCTCACCCACAGCGACCAGCAGGGCGGCAGCAACAACCCCGACCCGCTCGCCGCCTCGCTGGGGGCGCAACGCCAGTTGCTGGGCCGCCCCGGCCGGGGCCTGAGCGCCCAGGGCATCTCAAGCTGGGGGCTGAAAAATGGCGACGACACCCTCAACGCCCGTCTGGATTACCGCACCCCCTGGGGAAAGAAAAACACCGTGCAGGCGGCTTGGTCCTACACCTACAACCGCAGTCTGGAAGACGCATTTTTGCAGGAGCTGAGCGCGGGCTTGGGCCGCCGGGTGGGGCGTAGCCTGCGTCTGGCGGCAGAAGTGGTGTGGGCGGATCCACTCTTTGACGTGGCCACCGGCAGCCCCCGCCCCAAAAACGACACCATCCTGCGGGTGAACCTGACCGAGGTGAAGTGAAACCGCCAGCACCCTGCTAAAAAGCCATATTGAAATACTTTTTCAATATCCCCAAGTCCTTGATGTCAATCTTTTTGTCATCGTTAAAGTCCGACTGGGGAGAAAATCCCTGACCGCCCTCGGAAGTTCCGAACGTCTGCTTCAAAACCCCCAGGTCCTTCAGATCCACCACTTCATCCCGGTTGGCATCGCCCCCCCGCGCCTGACTGACGAGGAGACATTCCACTGCGCCGCCGCCACTCAGGTCGGCCAGTGTCTTGTTTTTAAGGCAGGCGAACGTGCCGACATTTTTGACGTGGGCGATGCCCGAACCATCGGGGATGTTTTTCACCACCACGTTCACCACTGTGCTAGCGGGGGGGCAGGCGGTGTCGTCAAGGTTCACGGCCAGGCGCACCTGCCAGTTGAGCATGGCCGCCGCCTGACGGCCCGATGATGGCTTAAGGCACGAAACACCGCTGTCGACCCGCACCACGTCAAACCCCAGCGCCAGTTGCGTGCTGGGTGACAGCGCGCCATCCAGGCTCATGGAAAGGGTGGCGCACAGCGGCGCACCGTTGCACAGGTCCACCGACTGGCTGAATTCTTCACCGCCGCCACCCGGCGTGGGGGTGCAGGTGGCGGTCACCGGCAAAAGCGCGCCACTGGACGTGCTGGCCACCAGCGAAAAACTGTGGGTGAGATCAAACACCACGCCGCTGCTCACCACCACGGTGGTGACCGAGGCCGAAAACGGACTGCCTGCCACCGCAGCGCTGTTCATGGAAAGCGCGAAAGGATTTTCGGTCAAGGCGCAGGTGTCGCCCTGTCCCGCGCCCGGCGGGGGCGTCCAGGTCAACTGGCAGGCGGCCACGCCGTCCATGTCCAGCGGCGACGCCAAAAGCGTGCCCACGGCGGGCTGCGTGCAGGCTGGTTTTTGTATCTGAAGGTTGGTGACTGTGGCCACCAGAGTCCCAATCGGGTCACCGTTCCCATCCAGGGCTGCGGTGGATCCCCCCGCTCCTTCCACCAGCCAGTCGAACGTGCCGGCCACACCGTCGGCCCCGCCCGGAAAACTGCACTTTGCAAATTTCGCCACGCCCTGTGTCGTGGACGAAAAACTGAAATAGACGCCGGTCACCTTGCGTTGTCCGGCGTCTAAGTCAACGTTGCTAAAGGCGGGCAGACTGGAGCCTTCGCTGTCACAAACGGGCTGGCCCACATTGGCGGGATAGGTAAACTCCACCGTGACCCCCGACATATTCTTCCCCCCTTTGGGGTCATACACCACCCGCACAACAAAGGGTGTGTCGGGCGCCACAGAGAGGGTGGCCGGGACATCGGGACAACCGGAGAACGTGGCGGCCTCGGAAAGAATGCAGAGGGTTTCGCTGGCGGCGACAGGCAGAGACCAGAGGCCACCCGCCACCAGCAGCAACATCAGCCCAAGCCGTGAAAAACAGCTCCGTGAAACCTGCCTTATTCCGGCCTTTTGGGAAACGCCCATGACGGAGCGGACCTTTCTGCCGGGCTGCCCTTGAACCCAAAGCCCCCCGGCGGACTTGAAAAAAGCATTGTGACTTATGTCATGGTAACAAACTTTCAAAACCTGTTTTAAAAGTCCATCGTGGACTTTTAAAACCCAACGCCTTCGGGGGCAAAGCCCCCTTGGCGTGGCGAAAACCTGTGCTTTTTCAAAGCTCCGGTTTTCGGGTGCAGCCATCCTTGGCTGCAAGAGCCTGTTCAAAGTGGGCCATGTTTTACATAGCCCCCATTTAAAACAGGCTCTCAGACCCTGGTGCGCACACCCACCACCCACTGGTTCGCACCGTCATGGGTCACCGGCTGATGCACCACCACCTGCGCCCCCCCGACGGCGAGCCACGACAACACATTTTCAGACGACAGGTTGTGATAATGCTCGTGCCGTGCGCCGTCTTGCGCCAGCCTGGGCTGCTGTTTGCGCTGGCGACCTGACCGCACGGTGATGAAGTCATTGTTCTCGGCCACAAGCAGCAGGCCGCCGGGTTTCAGATAGTCCATCAAACGTCCCAACATGGCCTGGGGACGCCGTAAATGATTCAGGCAGCGCAGGGCCACCACGGTGTCAAATTTTTCGTCTGCGACATAGGCCTCCACCGGCATGTTCAACCACTGGATGTTCTGATCGTCGGCCCAGGATGGTTTTTCACCGGCTGGCTCGATGGCGGTGTAACGGGTCACCCGGCCGTTTTGCAGCAGCGAGAGAACAAGCTCGCCGTGGGGGTGCTCCCCTGCCCCCACTTCCAGCACGTCGCCAGATATTTCTCCCAGCAAGCGGGACAGTTTTTCTTCAGCCACCGTAAAAACATTTTCGCTGCCGGGCGCCCAGCAGCCGCTGCACACAGGCTGGTGCGCACAGTCCCCACAGGTGGGTGACAGCACCAGACGCTGCAACTGTTTTTCAAAATCCAGACCCGTGAAACGGGCCTCGGCGCAGCCATAGACCTGCCCCCCCTGCACCATCTTCCACAACTGCTCCGGCGAAAAATCTGCCGTGTCGGTAACAGCCCGGCGAATTTTCTGATCTTCCATCACGGCGATTTCAGCGCCGCCGCCAAAGGGCCTGGCCGCAAGCCCCAGCGGGCAATCGCCCTTTTTACGCGCCGCCACCACACCGTTCAAAAAATAATTGGCCCCGTTGGCCCTGGGCGCGGGCAGGGGCGCGACCGGAAAAAGCGCTGGGTCCGCGTCTGCAAACACACCGGGGCAGTGGGGCTTTTCACCGCAGTTTTCGCAGGGGGGCAGCCAGTGACGTTTGCCACTGTCCACCGGAAAAAACTTTTCTTCAAACGTCTCGGACATGGCCACAAATCCATGGGTGAACAGGTCATCCCGCACCCATTCAAAACCTTCAAACAGACAGGGCGTGAGGCCATCCACCCCCACCCGCACCAAGCCCGGCGCGGTCTGTGCGGCGTGCTGCAACGCGGCGCGCATGGCCTCTGCCGCCACCGGCGCGGGCAAGGCCAGTTTGTCGTGGGCGTGCAGCCCCCCGCCTTTAGGTTCCACATAACTCAGCTTGAACGTGAGCGGCCCCAGGGGGGCCAGCAAATCCACCATGGCTTTCAGTTCGTGGTGATTCTGCTGCGTCACCACACAGTTCACCGTGAGGTCGATTTTTTGCGCCGGGTCCGTCTGCGCCCGGTTGTGGGCCGACACGGCGCGGATGCCCCCCAGGGTCTGGGCATAGGCATTCACCACCACCAGCCGGTTGTGGGTGGCGCTGGTGGCCCCGTGCAGCGAAATGAACGTGTAACGCAGGCCGTGATCCAGCAGGCGGGCAAAGGCGTCGGGCACACTCAACAGGCGGCCGTTGGTCACCAGCCCCAGGGGCAGGCCGGTTTTTTTCACGGCGGCGGTGAGCTGAAAAAGATCCTGCCGCAGGGTGGGTTCGCCGCCGGTGAAAACGATCATCTCCGCGCCCGCCTGTTTGGCCAGCAGCAGTTTTTTGAGCACGGCGCGGGTGTCGTCATCCACCATGGGCCGGAAATCTTCGGTGTGGCAAAAAGTGCAATAGTTGTTGCAGGAGTACCCCGTTTTAATCAGGAACTTGCGGTGATTCCTGAACCAGGGCAAGAACATCAGGCCATCACAGGCCGCAACTGTTTGAACCCGTGCCGCCTCAGATATTGAATCTGCAAACCTTCGCAGTTCTCTGCGTGAACGCACTTCTCGCAACGCAGGCTTCTGGCGCGGTATCCCTCCAGGATGAAATCCAGCGTCACGGCGTCAATGTCCATCGTACCGTCCGGCTTCACCAGCGCCGCGTCCACCTTGTTGACCTTTTCCGCCATGGGTGTTGGCGCACCGGAAAAACACGCAGGCAACGCGCTGGGCACGGCCCGCAGCCAGTCTGGCGCAGCGGCGTAAAAAGCCTCGGCGTCCGCCCCCTGTTCATCGGTTTCGCCCAGGGACTCAAAACTTTCCAGCGAAATTTCAAGCCGACTGCCGTGGGGCGCGAGGGCCTCTGCGTTTTCAAGCAGGTGCGCCTGCAACTCCCGGTTCAGCGCGATTTCCACCACCACGTCCGGCAGGGTGAGCGCCTCGCTCAGGCCCTCTTCGTCAAACACCTTCACCCGCGCCACCCGCCACCGGGGTTGCTGGGCCAGTGCGTTCAGCAGACCCCGGCCCTGACGCAGCGACACCCACACCGGCGTGTCCTGCCACTCAGGCGGCGTGTTCACCGCCAGCAGTTCAGCGGCGGTCTGTGCGCGCCACAACACCACCGCCGGAGAAAAGACCGCCACACGGTCAAGCTGGGCCGTGGCCTGGGCGGCGTCCAGGCAAAGATGCACGTCCTGTTTTTCATCCAGGCGGTTTTTTTCGCGGATCAGGTTCTGGCAGTATTTGTCGAGAAAACAGTATTGGCAGCGTTCGCCGTGGCAGGGCATGAGCTGGTTGTTTTCAAGGTAGTCCTGAAACATGAACCGCCTGCCGTTGATTTCGTCGAACAGCTTGTGCGGGTCTTGTATCAGCCGCTCGAAACCTTCCAGATGCCGCACGGGAAAACGGTTCGTCCACACAAATATCTTGCCCTGCTCGGCCAGGGCAAACACCTTGCGCAGATAGGGCAGCGCGGCGTCTACGTTGTACATCAAAAAATCCTTGTTGGCCGGATAAGCCCGGCCAAAGGGGGTGATGTGCAGCAGGTCAAATTCATGCACCCCCAGCCTCATGCACAGCTCCACGATGTCATGGACGTGTTTGTAGTTCTGCTTGTTGAGCACCACGTCCACGTTCACGATGCAGCGGCCCATGAGGTTGGTCATGCCCTTGATGAGCTGCACAAACGCGCCCTTGATGCCCACCAGGGTGTCGTGAAGTTCGGGGGTGTGGCCGTGCAGCGAAAAAGTCACTTCATCCAGCCCCGCGCTCAGCACCTTTTCGCAGAACTTGGGATAACTGTACATCCGCCCGTTCGTCACGGTCTGCACCTTGCGATAACCCAGTTCCTTGCCCAGGCGGATGTATTCGGGAAACCGCGCATTGATGCTGGCCTCGCCCCCCGAAAGAATCAGCCGCGTGGCGTGCAGTTCGTCGCGGCCCCGGTGTATCTCCCGCAGGATGTCTTCGTGGGGCACCACCCGGCCATCCTGCATGTCCGAGTCCAGGCAGAACGTGCAGCGGTTGTTGCAACCAGCGGCGATGCGCACCCAGTGGCGGTGGTCATGCACCGCCGCTTCTTTGACTTGCTCCTGAAGAGTGAGTGTGCTGGCCATGGGTTCAGACCGCCACGCTGCTAACGGGCTGCCATTCCTCCTCGCCAAAAATTCGGAGATAGTTGGCCGCCACGCCGGGGCAACTGGCCATGTGTGGGCAATTCTGGCACCGGGCCACACGGTCATGGCCCAGGTTCACCGGCGAAAGTCCACCGGCGTTCAGTTCCACCTGGGCCAGCAGTGGCGCAGACAGGCGGGGCAACCAGTGGGCCAGGTCGGCGTCTTCCAACACACAGGGGGGGAGACCACTCACCGTCACCTTCAGGCTTGCGGCCTTGGCGGATTTCAGCAGCAGCCCCAGCCAGGGGGCGGCCAGCGGATAACGGGCCAGACTGGCGCTGGGGGCCTTGAGCAGCGGGCCTTCGGGCAGAGGGAATTCCACCAGCAGATCCCGCACGTCAATCCGGCGCACCAGATGGGTGAGTTCGGGCAGGTGGCGAAAGTTGCTTTTGAGCACCGTAAACCGAATGCGCCGCTTCAGCCCCGCCTGCCACCAACCCAGGGCGCGGTTCAGGCGCAGCACAAAACCGCCCCGCTGGCCACTCAGTTGATCGTGCATGGCGGGCAGACTGCCCACCAGGGGCAGTTCATAACCCGCCGTGCTGCGGCCCAGGCGGGTCAGGTCCAGGCCGTCTGGCGCAGCCAGTGAACCACTGGTGAGAAAAACCTGCCCCTGACGCCCCAGTTGACGGGCCACACCGGCCACCAGGGCCAGGTCAGCCTTTTGCCCCACCAAGGCCCGCACCACCAGCCGCCTGTTGGGCGCTTCGCCAGCCAGTCCGGCCAGGGCCTGAGCGCCCTGGGGCGCTTCGGACACGCGCCAGAACACATTCACCAGACCTTCCCAATCCCTGCCCTGGGCCACGTGAAAAGTATATGGGCCCGTTCAAAAAGTGATAAAAGATCGCGTCAAACCCCCTCTTGCGGTCATGGAGGTCTGCTTTGGGATTGGGTCACCGGCAATGGCCAGGGCAGCACTGGCCCGTGGCGGGGCTGAAAAACCCGCTGGGGCAATACTCCCTGGCGTGATCCGACAAACGGCAGTCCGCCGGACAAAAACAGGACACATGGGGGGCGTAGTCATACGTTTCGGGCAAAGGTGTGGTGGCCACGTCCGCCGCGTCCGCCTGACTCTGGTCAAACACCTTGCCGGATTTCACCAGAAACTGGCCGTGTTCATAAAGCCACGACAGGCTTTCCAGGTCCCGCGCCCGTTCCTCGGCCAACTGGCCATGCAGCACCAAACCAGCGCTTTCCACCCACAACACCCGCTGGCCCACCACGGGGGACGCTGTTTTCAGTGCGCCTTCGCTCACCACACGGGCCGAGCCGCTGAGAAACCGGCTGAAGTCGTTTTTGCAGGCCACGGGATAATGGCGGGGGGTGTAGTCGTGTTCATTACATCCGCTGGCAAAAGGGTTGGCGGCGCACAGGCTGGCGATGTCCTTTCCGCCTTCATATACATGGGCGGCCACGAGGGGGCAGTTCGGCTGGTCGGGCGGACACAGGGCGGCGGCCTCCGGCGGCTTGGGCCAGACGGCCACGCCCCCAAGGGCAGCGGCGTTGCCCCCGGCGGCGTCGTGGTCCTGACAGGCCGACATGCACCCCACAAACTCCTGGCCCAGAAGCCCCATGCAGGTGTTCAGGCACTGACCCGCCGTGGGCATGGCCAGCCCAGGACGCATCAGCACCACTCCCCCCAAAAGCCCAAATATCAAAACAAACCGGCGCATCATGTCCCTTTATATACCGGGGGGCGTTTCTGCATGAAGGCGCTCATGGCCTCCATGAGGTCGTCGCTCATCACAAAGTTGGCGTTGAACAGGGCCACGTGTTCCAGCCCCTCGGCCACGGCGTGGTCGCGGGAGTAATTCAGGATGGTTTTGCAGCCCCGCACGGCCAGGGGACTGTTGGCCGAGATGGTGCGGGCCATTTCCATGGCCTTTTCCACCAAAACCTCCGGGGTGTCATAAACATGACTCACCAGGCCGATGCGCCCGGCGCGTTCGGCGGAAATGTCCGCCGCCGTAAAAACCAGTTCGCGGGCGTGGCCCTCCCCCACAATGCGAGGCAGGCGCTGAAGCGTGCCCAGGTCCGCCACAATGGCCACCTTGGCCTCTCGCACCGAAAACTTTGCCTCGGCGCTGCACAGGCGGATATCCGCCGCCGTAATCAGGTCCACCCCCCCGCCGATGCACTGGCCATGCACCGCCGCAATCACCGGGTGCGGGCAGGCTTCCAGCGAAGAAATGGCTGCCTGCAGGCGGTGAATGACCTTGAGCAAATGCTGCTGGGCGGGAATGCGGCCTTTTTTGGGAGACTGAAGCTCTGGCATCATGCTGGCCAGGTCCAGGCCCGCCGTGAAATGTTTGCCCCCAGAGGCCAGCACCACGGCCCTCACGGTGTCGTCGGCGGAAAGTTCCTCAAACACCTGGGGCAGTTCCCGCCAAAAAGCCGGTCCCATCAGGTTCAGGCCGTTCTGGCTCACCATCCGCACCAGGGCCACGTCCTGTTGGCGCTCAATTTGAAACGTGGTGAAAGGAGCGGTGGGGCCGGGCTGTGTCATGAAGGGCAGTATAAAAGGATGTCGTGGGTTGGTGGCCAGACAAGCCGCAGACCATCAAGGGTTTTTTGAGGTAGCCCCC
>CAYJOG010000055.1:0-10950 GCA_964371695.1 uncultured bacterium | reverse complement strand
GGCAATACCCCGCCTCACCCCTCGGTGGGGGGTTTGGGGGGCAAAGCCCCCCAAGAGCTAACTTTATAAAAGCGCACTTACTGGCGCTCAACCGCCAGACTGCCCCGGTCATCCACCCATGTTTTTGCTCACCAGTTTTTCGTTCAGCGGCTGACGGCGCATGAGGTTTTTCACGGCGTCCTGGATGGTCCACTGGCCTTCGATGATGTGGTGAATGGCGTGGGTGATGGGCATTTCCACGCGGTGGATGTTGGACAGTTCATAGGCGGCGCGGGTGGTTTTCACGCCTTCGGCCACCATGCCCAGGCTGGCCACAATGTCCTCCAGTTTTTCGCCCCGTGCCAGTCGCTTGCCCACCTGATGGTTGCGGCTGAGGGGGCTGGAGCAGGTGGCCAGCACATCGCCCATGCCCGCAAGGCCCTGAAACGTGTCCCGCTCCGCCCCCAGCACCAGACCCAGACGCTGAATCTCTGCCAGCCCCCGCGTGATGAGAAAAGCAAAGGTATTCACGCCAAAACCCATTTCCGACACCATGCCTGCGGCGATGGCCAGAATGTTTTTGAGTGCGCCGCACAGCTCCAGTCCCACCACGTCGGTGGAAGAAAAAAGCATGAACTGATCACCCTTGAAGGCCCGCTGGGCCTCGCCCACCACCACTTCATAACGGCTGGCCACCACGCTGGCGGCGGGCGCGCCCCCCAGAATTTCCGGCGCAATATTCGGCCCGCTCAGCACACCGATTTTCCGCAGCATGGTTTCTTCGCGGATGATTTCGCTCACCCGTTTGTGGGTGCCCAGCTCGATGCCCTTGGCGCAGTGAACAATCACCTGCGAGCCATCCACCACCGGGGCCATCTGGCGCAGGGCATCGCGGGCCGCCTGACAGGGCACACACAACAACAGCAGGCGCTTGCCCTGCACAGCGGTTTCCATGTGGTGGGTGCCAAACAGGCGATCGCTCAAAATCACCTCGCCCGTGTATCTGCTGTTGCGGTGTTCGCGGTTGAGTTCCTCCACCTGGGCCGACTCGCGGGCGTACACCGCCACGTCCTGACCGGTGCGGGCCACGATCTCGGCCACCGTGGTGCCCCAGTTGCCCATGCCGATCACCGCCACGCTGGCCGCTTTGGCGTGTTTTTCTGCGCCACTCATTTGGGCGACACCTCGAAATGTCCGGTGAGATGGCCCCGCACCCGGTTGCTGTAGTAATACACCAGGGACAGGTTTTTGGCGTAGAGGCCAAAGTCTTCTTCATAAATCGTGCGGCTGCCCACCGGATAAGCGCTGAGGTGGTCAATGCCCGCCTTGAGCAGATCCTCTGGCGGGCTGGTGGCGGTCATGGGGGCCAGGCGGCACAGGCCGCGGCTGGCCATGTCCCGCAGTGTGTTCAGGTGGCCTTCCAAGGCCTGCATGAACACGGGTTTTTCAATGCGGGTTTCGTATTCTTCCATGCGCAAAAACCGGTAGATGTCCAGGTGCGGGTGTCGTTCGCGCAACAGCTTGAACATGGTGAAACCCACCACGTGGGTGCTGAGAATGGGGGTGTTGCGGCGATAGGCGTCCACCACCGCGTCGCCAAGCTCTACGGTGTATTGCGCGTCGCGCTGGGGAATCTCGCGGATTTGCCCGTCGCCCTCGGTGACGTATTTTTCGGTGTCCACAAAATTGCCGTTGGGGTCCACGCTGTTGCCATCTTCATCCACCCGGTTGCCGAACAGGTCCAGCGGCTCGCACACGTGCAGATAAAGGCGGCTGTCATAACCCATGGAATTGGCCACGAACTGCGCCACGGCCGAGGGCTTGCTGAACTCGTCGTCGGTGATGATGTAGCGATTTTTGCCGGTGTCCTTGAGAAAGTCGTCGATGAGGGTTTCGCTCTCCAGCACCGTGTGATAACTCATGGCGATGGGCACCACAAAATATTTCTTCGGCTGGCCCTTGAGCAGGTTGATGATGTAGGCCCTGAGTCCCGTGCCCAGCAACCCCAGCTTCAGTCTGGACTCAATCGCTCCGCTGCGGCTGCGGGTGCCGCCAGGGAAAAACAGCGACGGGCACCCCAGCTCCAGCAGAAAAGTGCTGTATTCCTTGAGGGTTTCCTTGTAAAGCTCCTCTTTTTTGCGCCGGTCTACCTTGTAAGCCCCCAGGCTGTTCATGAAAAAACTGATCATGGGGTTGGTGAACAGGTTCAGCCCCGCGCCATAACAAAAAGGAGCGAAACCCATGTGGTGCAGCGCCCAGCCAATCACCGGGCTGTCAAAGTTGCTCAGGTGAGTGGGCAAGGCGATGGGCGTGGCGGTTTTGGCCAGCTTGAGCACGCGGTCCACGTCGCCGGTGATCTTGATGGTGTCTTCTATGCCGCCGCCGGGGGCCACCAGATTGCTGAAAAGCCGCTTGGGCGGCCAGGCGTGAAAGGCCAGGTTCATGCCCGCCGGCAAAATGCTGGTGCTGAAGGCGAACACCATGGGGTTGAAGTGCCCCTGAATTTCTTCCACATAAAAACGGATGATGTCCCGCAGGATGGACACAGGGTTGTCTTTGCGCAGATACCGCTTGCGCAGGCCGGTCCACAAGGCCCTTTCTGCGTCGCTGGTGTGTTTGGGGTCGGCGTCCAGGCGTTTTTGTGTGTGGAAAAACGTGTCGGCCAGCAACTCTTCGCGGGATTCATCGGTGGCGTATTTCTGCAACACGTGCATGAACGTGCGCTCCACCACCGTGCGGATGCACTTTTGGGGCGAGGGCGCCCGCCAGTCCACCTTCATGGGCAGTTCAGCCAAGGCGGGCCTCCGGTGTCACCGCTCCCGGCCAGGGTTTTGAAGGGTTCACAAAAAGGGCCAAAAACATGAGGCCGTCATTTTAACACAAGGGGCGAATGGCCTTTCCAGCCGTTCGCCCCGGCTTTATTTCCCGCCCGCGTCAAGGCCAGCTTGTCAAAAGAGGCGGTCATCCGTTTTTATTGAACACGCAATTATTTTGCAGCGAACAGTTGCAGATGTAAGATTCAGCCATGAAACCCAAAACGGCCCAGGACGCAGCAGAGGAGTTCTCCCAGTTGCCCATCGGTAAAACCATCCTTTTTTACAAGCTCGTGCAAAAGGCGCTTGAAGAACGCCTGCCGGAAAACCTTTCCATCACCCAGGGCAAAACCATCTGCATCCTCAGCGCCCACGGCCCCATGAACCAACGGCAACTGGGCGAACACCTCTCTCTGGAACCCGCCACCGTGGCCCGTGCGCTGGATAATCTGGAGCAGCAGGGGCTGGTGAAACGCGAGGCTTTTCCCGGAGACCGCCGGGCGTTTCTGGTGCATCTCACACGCAGCGGCGCGGCCCGTTTTCCGGGGTTGTATCAAACCATCCTCGCCGTCAACCAACTGGCCCTGGAAGGGCTTTCCGCCAAGGAAGTCACCCAACTGGCCAGCCTGCTGGACAAGCTGAACCTCAACCTGATGGCTCAGGTGGAAAACCCGCCCGTGCTGCCGCCGTTCAAACAAGGAGCCTGCCCATCATGACCCCCCGGTTTCGACTGCTGCTTTTTTCTCCGCTGGTTTTCGCTGCGGCGCTGCCGCTGCAGGGCCATGCCGAGAACCCCCCTGCCCTCGCGCCGGAAGCGCTAAAACACGCCGAGGAAAAAGCCAACGCGCTTTCGCTCAACGACTGCATCCGTCTGGCGCTGAGGCAGCGCGTGGAACTGCTGAGCGCGGGCCACGACACACAAAACGCCGCCGATCAGGTGCGGCAGATCAAAAGCGCCGTGGCTCCTTCTGTCCGGTTCGACGCCAGCTACTCTCACCGCAACAACCAGTTTTCCAGCAATTTTGGCGGCGTCACCCGAGGGTTTGGTGATAAGACCGTGCCTTCGGGCAAGGTGACGCTCGCGGTGCCCCTGCACGATTTTGACGGCACACCCAACCGCATTGATCAGGCCAAACACCTGGAACAGGCCAGCCTGTTCACACAGGCCAAAATCCGCCTGGACCTCGCTTTTGAAGTCACACAGAACTATCTGGACCTGCTCGAGGCCGGGCGGCAACTGACAGTGGTGGGCGAAGCCATCCGGGTGATTGAAGAACAACGGCGCATTTCGCAGGACTTTTTTGAACAGGGGTTGGTGGCCAAAAACGACGTGCTGGCCGTGGAGGTACGCCTTGCGGAGCGCCAGCAGGAGCGCATCCGCGTGAGCAACAACATTGATCTGGCGCGGGCGTCGCTCAACCGCGCCATGGGCCTGCCCCCCACCCGCCCCACGGTGGTGGCCGATGTTTCCGCCCCCGGCCAGCAACTAGACGACCTGGAGAAACTTTTCAAAAAAGCCCTGGGCGGCAGACCCGAACTGAAATCCATGCTGAGCCAGCAGCAGGCAGCCCAGGCCGCCCTGCGCGCAGGCGTGGCCGATCAACAACCCAAAATCGGCGCCATCACCGAGTTCAATTACAGCGGCGACAACACCCAGGCCAATCACACCTGGCTTTTGGGCGCGCTGGTGGTGCAATGGCCCATGTTCGACAGCGGCCTCACCAAAACCCGCCAGCGCGTGCGCCGCCGCCAGACCGAAGACCTGGGCAGCCAGCAAAAGCAGTTCCAGAATCTGGTGCTGCTGGAAGTGCAGCGGGCCTACCTCAACACACACGAAGCGCTGGACCGCCTGCCCGTGGCCGAAAAAGCCGTGGCCGCCGCCGCCGAAAGCCTGCGGGTGATCCGCGACCAGTACGCCCAGGGGCTGGTGAGCAGCGCCGACGTGCTGAGCGAAGAAGAACGCCTTGAGCGCGCCCGCCAGCAACAGCACGGCGCGCTTTATGACTATCACCGGGGGCTTGCCCAATTGCGCCGCGCCCTTGGCCAAACGCCCTGATGAAGGAAGGAAATTTCATGATGCACCCCACCCGCCTTTTGCTCGCCCTCTCAACCCTTTCGGTGATTGTTATTGCTGGCGGCTGCCGCAAGGCCGCGCCGCCGCCAGAGGAAAAACCCGCCGCAGCCACCGCGCCAAAAGCCCCCCCCGTGGCCCAAACGGTTGAGGCCGACCGGGGCAACTGGCACACCATCCGTCGCGGCGACCTCACCGAGACCCTGCCCGCCGTGGGCACGTTTTATCCCAAACAGACCTCGCAGATTGGCGCGCAGGTGATGGGCCGGGTGGCGTCGGTGCTGGTAAGCGAAGGCGACGTGGTGCGTCCCGGCCAGTTGCTGGCGCAGATCGATGATTCCCTGTTGCGCATCGAAGTCTCGCAGCGTCAGGCCGATGTGATGGCCGCCAGGGCGCGCATCGAAAGCGCCCACGAGGCCATCGCCTCGGCGCAAAAAGGCGTGGTCAGCGCAAACCGGGGCGTGGCCAGCGCACGCGATGGCGTGGCCAACGCCGAGGCCAGCCGCGAGCAGTTCAAGACCGCCCAGGCCGAGGCGGCGCTGAATCTGGAGCGCATGAAAAACCTGTGGGAAAAACCCCAGGGCCAGTTTCCCTCGATTCCCCGCAGCCGATATGACGACGCCATGTTCGCCCATCAAAAAGCCCAGGCCGCCGTGGCCGTCGCCGACGCCCGTGTCAAGGAAACCCAAAGCCGCGTAGATGAAGCACAGAGCCGCGTGGATGAAGCACAGAGCCGCGTGGCCGAGGCCCAGGCTCGCGAGCGCGAAGCCGCCACCGCGCTCAAACAGGCCCAGGCCGCCGTGGCCCTGGCCCAGGAAAAACTCTCCCTCACCCGCATCACCGCCCCCTATGGCGGCATGATCACCAAACGCTACATGGACCCCGGCGACAACGCCGCCACCGGCCCCGGCAATCCGCTGGTGGAGTTGCAGGACATCCGCCACCTCGACCTGGAGTTTCCCCTTCCTCAGGGTTACCTGGGACAAATTCATCAGGGCACGCCGCTCACCTATCAGGTGGAAAACCTGCCGGGCAGCAACGGCCGGGCGCGCATCAACCTCATCATTCCCACCGCCGACGAAGCCACACGGTCTTTCAAGTGCCGGGCCAGCGTGGCCAACAACAACCTGCGCCTGAAGCCGGGCCTGCTGGCGCAGGTTGAGATCAGACTCAAGGAGCGCCGCGCCGTGTTGTGGGCCCCCCAGACCGCCCTGGTGGCGCATCAGGCAGGCTGGCGCGTGATGCTGAAAACAGGCGACGAAACAACACCCCGCGACGTGCGCACCGGCATGACAGCGGGGCAGCGGGTGGAGATTGTGAGCGGCCTGAACGAAGGCGACGTGGTGTTCATTCCCGAGGCCGGGCAATAGCCCGACAAGAAAGGCCCCTCCATGTTTCTTTCTGAAATCGCCATCAAACGCCCGGTGCTCACCACCATCACCGTCCTTGCCATTCTCGTGTTCGGGTGGATTTCCTATGGCCGCATCGGCATAGACCTTTTCCCCAAGGTGGAGTTCCCCATGATCTCCATCACCTCGGTGCTGCCGGGCGCGGACCCCGAAACCATGGAGACCGCCGTGAGCGATCCCATTGAGCAGGAGGTCTCCACTTTAAGCGGCATCAAGTCCGTCACCAGCACCAGCAGCGAGGGTGTCTCGCAGATTGCGGTGCAGTTTGAGCTGGACAAAGAGGTGGACATTGCCTTTGACGAGGTGCAAGCCAAGCTGGCTGCCGTGAGGGCGCAACTGCCCACCGACCTGGAAGAACCCGTGGTGCAGAAGATGGACGTGGACGCCGCACCCATCATGGCCCTGGGGGTGTCGGCCCAAATGCCCCTGGGCAAACTCACCAATCTGGCGGACAAGCAGATCAAACAGCGCCTGGAGCGTGTGAAGGACGTGGGACAGGTGCGGCTGGTGGGCGGCCGCGAGCGCAACATCTGGATTTATCTGGACCGCGACCGCCTGCGGGGTTATGGCCTCTCCGTCACCGACGTGTCCCAGGCGTTGAGGACCGAGCACGTGGAGATTCCCGGCGGACGGGTTCAAACCGGCCCCAGCGAGTTCATCGTCAAGACCAAGGCCGAGTTCACTCATCCCGATCAGTTCCTGAACCTGCTGCTGGCCTATCACGGCGGCGCGCCGGTGTATCTGCGGGACGTGGGCCGGGTGCAAGACGGCCTTGAAGAGGAGCGCACCATTGCCCGGCTCAATGGCGAACGGGCGCTGTCGCTGCTCATTCGCCGCCAGAGCGGCACCAACGCCGTGGCGGTGGCCCACGGCCTGAAGCAGGAAATCGAAAAACTGAAAAAGGACTTGGCCCCCCTGGGTGTGAGTCTGGTGGTGGCCATGGACCAATCCACCTTCATCGAACACTCGGTGGCAGAGGTGCGGTTTCACCTGGTTTTTGGCGGCCTGCTGGCGGTGCTGCTGGTGTTCCTGTTTTTGCGCAACGTGCGCAGCACGCTCATTTGCGCCACGGTGCTGCCCACCTCGGTCATCGGCACGTTTATCCTCATGAGCGCCATGGGTTTTACCCAGAACATGATGACGCTGCTGGCGCTTTCGCTGGCCATCGGCCTGCTGATAGACGACGCCATCGTGGTGCAGGAAAACATCATGCGCCACATCGAACACGGCATGGCCCCCCGCGCCGCAGCGCAGTTCGCCACCAAGGAGATCGCCCTGGCGGTGTTCGCCACCACCATGAGTGTGGTGGCGGTGTTTGTGCCCGTGGCCTTCATGGGCGGCATCGTGGGCCGGTTCTTCTACCAGTTCGGCCTCACCGTGACCTTTGCGGTGCTCATCTCCATGTTTGTCTCCTTCACGCTGGACCCGATGCTCTCTTCTCGCTTTCAGCGAAAACCCAAGGAGACCACCCTGTACCGCCTGAGCGAGGGAGGCTTCACCTTCATCGAGCGCCTTTACCGGGGCACCCTCAGGTGGTCGCTGAAACACCGTTGGGCTGTGGTGCTGCTGGCCGTGGCCGCCTTTCAGGGGTCGGGTTATGTGGCCAAGTTCATCAAGGCCGAGTTCATTCCCATGGAAGACCAGAGCGAGTTCAACATCAAGGTCATCGCCCCCCTTGGCTCCAGCCTGGGCGCCACTGACGCAGTGATGGAAAAAGTGCTCACCCGCATTGAACACGAACCCTGGCTGCAATACGCCTTTGCCACCGTGGGGGCAAACTCGCTGCAACGGGTGAACGAAGGCGAGTTTTACATCAAGATGAAAGAGAAATCGGCCCGGCAGATGAGCCAGATGGCAGCCATGCAGTGGGTGCGAAAACACCTGGCAGACATTCAGGAGGCCAAGTTCAGCGTGGAACCCGTACCCCGCGTGGGCAGCGGTGCGCGTTACGCCATGATCACCATGGATGTGCTGGGCAGCGATCTGAAGGAGCAGGAGCGGGTGGTGTCGGCGCTGCTGGCAAAGATGCGCGCCACCGGACATTACGTGGATATTGACAGCAGTTATGAGCGGGGAAAACCCCAGGTGGGGGTGTATGTGAACCGGCTGGCGGCGGCAGACCTGGGGGTGAGTCCCCTGGCGGTGGCCAGCACCGTGCAGGCCCTGGTGGGCGGCGTGGACGTGGCCAAGTTCAAGGACCAGGGCGAGCGTTATGACGTGAGCCTGCGGCTGGAGCAACCCTTTCGTCAGCGACCCGAAGAAATCGAACAGCTCAGCGTGAAAAACAACCGGGGCCAGCTCATCAACCTGCAAAACGTGGCTAGTGTGAAAAAGGAACTGGGCCCCGTGCAGATTGACCGCTACAACCGCGCCCGCAAAATCACCGTCTACGCCAACCTCAAGCCCGGCGGCCTCATCCTGGGCGACGCCGTGAAGGAGATCAACGGTTTTCTCGCGGACATCCAGGTGCCACCGGGCATCACCACGCGGTTTTCAGGTCAGGCCGAGAACATGAAGGAATCCTTTGGTTACCTGGGTTTTTCGCTGATGCTGGCGGTGGTGGTGGTGTTCATGGTGCTGGCGGCGCAGTTTGAGAGCTTCAGCCAGCCCCTGGTCATCATGCTGAGCCTGCCGCTGTCGCTGGTGGGGGCCTTTGGCGCACTGGTGCTGGCGAACAAAACCCAGAGCATTTTCACCATGATCGGCGTGATCATGCTGATGGGACTGGTGACCAAAAACGGCATTTTGCTGGTGGACCTGACCAACACGTTCATCCGCCGCGACAAAATGGAACGCACCGAGGCGCTGTTGCGCGCCGGGCCCCAGCGCCTGAGAGCCATTCTCATGACATCACTGGCCATGATTTTTGGCATGTTGCCCATTGCCCTGGGGAACGGGCCGGGGTCAGAAAGCCGCAGCCCCATGGCCACCGCCGTGATCGGCGGCCTCATCACCAGCACTCTGCTCACCCTGGTGATCGTGCCCGTGGTCTATACCCTGATGGACGACCTGCTGCACCCCGGCCGCTGGTGGATTGTAAAACGCCTGACCGGCAGACTGAGAAAAGAGCGCCACCCGGCGCCTTCCCCAGCCCCGCCAACCGATATTCAACCCGGCGTGGTAAACTGACAGGGTGACACAGGCGGTTCGTCAGAAAACGGTCCTGGGACCGGGGGGGAAGGTGGACCTGCCGCACACCGGCCTTCCTGAAGGCTGCGTGGCAGAGGTCATTGTGCTTTTAGAGGAACCACCTCCGGTGAAACATTCCCTGATGACTTTTTGGGGAACCGCCAAGGGAACCTACAAATCGGTGGAGGACGCCACTTCCTTTATTCGCGAACTTCGGGATGAGTGGCAAGAGCACGAGGAGCGGTGATTACCTGATTCCCCGGCCCAACCTGTGCATCGCCTTTATCTGGATACCAATATTTTTGTCGCCCTGGTGGAAGCAGAGGAGAAATTCCATGCCCCGCTTCAGCTGCTTGAACGGCGTCTCTGTGAAGGCGGGCTTGTGCTATGCACCAGCGAGCTTTCCTGGTGCGAGGCACTGGTAAAACCACTGCGCATGAACGATCCCTCCCTGAGAACCTGTTTGAAAAGTCCATCGTGGACTTTTCAAACCCAACGCCTTCAGGGGCAAAGCCCCTTCGGCGTGGCGAAACCCTCAGCTTTTTCAAAGCTTCGGCTTTCGGCGGCGGCCATCCCTGGCCGCAAGAGCCTGTCCAAAGTGGGCCATGTTTCACATAACCCACTTTTCAAACAGGCTCTGACAGAACGTTATGACCGGATTTTCAATCAACTTGAAAACCTTTCCCTTGTTCCGGTCCACAGGGAAGTTTTATGGCAAGCGGCCAAACTGCGGGCCGGACAAAATCTGAAAACGCCCGACGCCATTCATCTGGCCACCGCCCTGCTCACCGGGTGCAAAGCCCTTCTGTCCCAGGACCTCGGAATGCCGCTCCTGACTAACATGCCGCTCTGGCGGCTTGAATCCCTGGAAGATAATCTCAGCCTCATCTGACAAAACACCATGCTCACCCTCTACGACATTCCCTATTCCGGCAACTCCTACAAGGTGCGTCTGCTGCTGTCGCATCTGAACCTGCCCTGTGAGCGGGTGCCGGTGGACATCCTGAAGGGCGAAACCCGCACACCGGCGTTTTATGAAAAAAACGTGTTGGGCCGCGCCCCGGTGCTGGTGTTTGAAGACGGCCGCTGCCTGCCGGAATCCAACGCCATTCTTTTTTATCTGGCCCAGGGCACGCCGTTTTTACCCGACGACGCCTTTACCCAGGCCCAGGTGCTGGGATGGCTGTTTTTTGAGCAGAACCTGCACGAGCCCAACATCGCCACGCTGCGTTTTCTGCTCAATCACATGCCCGAAAAACTCACCCCCGACGTGCAAGAAGACAAACACCGCCGGGGCATGGCGGCCCTGGCGGACATGGCGCGGCACCTTTCAAGCAACGACTTTTTTGCGGCAGATGCGTTCACCATCGCCGACATCGCCTTATACGCCTACACCCACGTGGCCCACGAGGGGGGTTTTGACCTCGGCGCCTTCCCGGCCATCGAACACTGGCTGAGCCGCGTGGAGGAACAGCCGGGGCATATTCCCATCACGGCGTAGGGCGTTTATAAAGTCTATGTATGGGGGGGGGGGGGGGGGGGGGGCGCC
>CAYJOG010000054.1:0-10986 GCA_964371695.1 uncultured bacterium | reverse complement strand
CCGCGTCAGGGTTTCGCTCAGGGGCTTCTCCTGTTCGTTGCTCAACCGCCGCGGGTTGTTGGGCGGGGGGCGGAGGGTAGCGAGGGGGGCGGGTTCGATTTGAAGAACAGGTTTTGTGCTCATGGAAGCAAATTTGACGAAGAAAAGAAGCAGCGCAAGACCAGCCGAGCCTGTTTTTTGAAATTGTTCCTTTTGTTCCTGAAGTTCCTTTGAAATCAAGATGGACATATAGGAAAATGAAAAAATGTTGGTTTTTACAGTGACGCGCTGAATTTACACAAAACACCTCAACAGGGAAAGGCCTACTATGGCTTTTTGGGCTGAACAAATGGAACATCGGAGCATCTGTAGACCTTTTTGATCTGAAGGAGTGGGGGAAAATGCCCGTGATTTTGAACCTGAAAACTGGTGACGCACTCTCCGAAGGCGAACTGGAGGAATTGCGCCAACTGGCCCGATGGGCGCAGGAGGAGGAGGCACGTCAGTCGGAGGGAGGGCAAACCGATCCTTCGTCGGCCCCAAATTTCCCCAAGTTTCTGAGCCTTTTTACACTGAAACTCGCCTTGGGGTCGAGTTCTGCGGCGAGCCACGCCATGAACCAGATATTGACGTTTCACCCGGAGTACAAAAATGAATTTGCCAAGGCGATTGACCGGCTCAGGAGTCAATCGGCACTACCCAGCACCATGGTCGATCAGCTTGCCGCCCGGAATGCTGAACTGGAAAATCTCACAAAACCTTCGTTAGCTCTTTTGGAGCGCACCCGAATTGCGGCTCAAGAAACTTTGGGCAGAATGAACCCTCAACTGTCTTGTGCCCAAAATGAGATGGGCAATGCCATCTCAAAGTCCAGGTCGCAATGGGAGTCTTTATCCCCTGAGACAAAACGATTTCATGAAAAAATCCCCCAATCAATCAATCTTTTCGCCAACCCAGATAAGGAAAATGCTCCTTTATCCGGGATATGGAAAACTATTCAGGATTTCAAAGAAAATTTTGATTCACCTGATCCTCCATTTTCCCGTGGGCTATCCCTCCTTGCGGCCTTTCCCCAGAAAAATGACCTTTCGGAAGAACGGATTGCAGACAAGGTGGTTCAGAAGATTGAAGAAAAAGAGAGGAAGGTTATTCCGTTTCCGCCACCACAGGTTGTTGGAGGCCAAGCCGAACTTGCTCCTCCACTGGTGGACGAAGGGGAACAGACAGAAAGTGGCTCGACACAACCAGTGGCCACTTTCCAGGATCGGGCAAAGGCCTTTTTGAAAAGAGGGGTTTGGCTGAATGGGCAGGAACTGATCCCCAGGCGATCCAAAAAAGCGCTGAGGGCTTTTTTGATCCTCTACAAGAAGTTTTTGGAAGCCTGGGAAGAGTCGTTGTCAAGGGGATATTTTGTTTCCCCAAAGCCCATTTCACTAAAAAATCTGGACGAACTGTTGAGAAAAAAAGATTCCGATGCTGAGTTGGAAGACCCGGAAGCCAGCACCCGGAAACTTCTTCACCGGTTGCGGGAAAAAATGGCTTCGGCCTTTGATTTGTCCAATTTGGATGGCGTGATCAGGCTTTTTCCAGCGTATGGTTACCCCGAAGAGGCGGGTTACGCGCTGACCGAAGCAGCGGTCCGCTTTTATCCTGGGCCAAGCCCCTGACCTAACAGGGTGTTGATAAACGCCCTGTTAAATCCACGGATGGATTTTCCGCTTATTGGGGTTTGAAAAACTCCAATAAAAGCGTTGGTTTGCGAGGGCTTTGCCTGAGCAAAACAGGTTGAGAAAGGCCAGGAGGGACTTTCTCAACACCCTGCCAAAGGCCCCAGCCCTGATTTGTGGAGGAACCCGGAAAGGGCGCGGGTAGCTTTTTGTCACGCATGAGTGAACAAATTGGACATTTTGCGAATTCAATGTCACATGGAGGCGTTGCAAATGTCCAATTCAACACCCCAAATTGGAGAAATGGCCTTAAAAAGCCCGTTTTTGCCTTTTTAAAATGTCCAATTTGATTGCCAAAGGTGTCCTCGTGATGGGGGGAAAACAGCGGGAATATTTGTGTGGGCCTCATGTTTATGGGGATGCCCCAGGAGGTTCTGACTATGGGCAATTCAAACTCAACCGGGAAAACCCAAATGGGTGTGAGTGATTACTACCAGCGGCTTCAAGAGGCGGATTTCAGGAGCATGGTGGGACGATTATTGCCGGGCCGGATAACCGGGGATTCCGGGAATGTCCTGAAGGTGGATTGCCCCCGTCACGCCAGCAAATCAAAGCAGAGCCTGCAGGTGGACGTGGGCCGGGGGCTTTGGTTTTGCCATGGCTGCCAGGAGGGGGGCGGGGTATTGCACCTAGTGGAATTTGTCCAATCGGGCCAAGTCACAAAAGGGCAACGAGGAATCATGTCCGCTTCGCACCGGGAGGCGAGGGACTGGCTGGCGCATCATGTGGGATTACCGCCACTTGGGGGAAAAGGGCTGCCCAGAGAGGAGCAGGAAGCGGCAGAGGCTCGACAGCATTTTGAACACCGGGTTTTGCTGTGTTTGACCCGCCTGGGCCAGTTGTATCAGGAAAAATTGCTCAATTTTCCGGAGGGGCTGACGTGGTTAAAAAAGCAGTATGGATTTGACCGGGAAGTGGTGGAGAAGTGTGGTTTGGGTTTTTGTGAACATCGCCAGCCTCTGGCTGCACTTCGCCGGGAAGGGTTCCTTCAGGAAGAAATTCTGGGTACTGGAGCCTTTACCCCTGGGAACAGCGGCGGGAGCGCCTCTACCCTGAAGTCTCACCTGGCTGGCCGGATAACCTTCCCATATCTTCGCGGGAATCAGGTGATTTACATGGCAGGGCGCTGCACGCCGTGGACCTTCCGAAAAACGCAGGAGCCGCCCCAATTCAAAAAACTATGGGTACATCATCCCGAAAAGTCCCCGTGGGTTGCACCCTGTGTGAACAACGGGTGGTTGTTCAACGAAGAGGTGCTGGCGAGCAACTCCGTAAAGACCCTGGTGATCACGGAGGGATTTGCCGACTGCTTGGCCCTTGAGGCAAGAGGGATTCCTTCCCTGTCGCCAGCCACGGTGAAATTCAAGCTCACCGATTTGGCTCGGATTAAATCCCGGCTGAGAGAGATGGAAAAAGTGGTGTTGTGTCTGGACCAGGAGTTTTCCAATGTAGGTCAGCGCCATGCCATGGATGTTGCGTTGCACCTGCGAGGGGACGGGATCAAGGCGCTGGTGCTGGAATTGCCGCTGGAAAGCGAACAACAGGCGGCCTGGGACCAACTGAGCCAGGAGTACGGATTAAAGCCGGGGGTGGTGCGGGAAAAGAACCAGGAGCCTGGAGTTGAACAGGTTCTGGATGGGCTTGAAAAAACCGCCAAGCAGGACGTGGCCTCGTATTTTCTGCATGGCCATGAGAAGGAAGAATTCCTGGAACTGTTGAAAAAGGCCAAGCATCCGGTGGAAATGCTGGTGGAGATGCTGCCCGGTCAGATTTCTCTGGACCAAGGCAAAGAGATTCTGTTTCCCCTGGTCCAAATAATTTTTGACCTGCCGCCAGTGGAGCAGGCGCACTTCGAAGGCATCCTGAAGGCGGCCTGCAAAAGCCGGAGCATTGGCGTCAATATCCTGAGGGCCATTTTTCAGGAGGTCCGGAAAGAAAAAAAACCCGTGCGTGGGTCTGGCCAGTGTTCAGACCAGGAAACACTGTCGCCGCTCAGGGAACAGGCCAACACACCGCAAGTTGTGGAGAGCCAGGAAGAAGACCCGATTCTGGAAATGGGGAACATGGCGTATTTCCTCAGGGGTGCAGAGATATGGAAAACGGTGCGGAAGAAAAAAAAGACGGGGTAGATGTCCACCAATGGCGGCTTACCAACTTTCATCTTGTTCTGGATGAGGAACAGGTGCTGGACGAAGGAGAGGCGCGGGAAGACGGGGAGTCAATGAGTTGGAAACGGCTGGTGGGAAGGGTGATCTGGGCCGAGGGAAAAAGGGACTTTTTCATCAACTCCAGGGAGTGGTACAGCAACCAGGAACTGCTGGCGGCCATTGCGGCGGCTTCCAGTGATCTGGCGGTGTGTTACCGGAATTGCATCGAGGACATCCGTTTGGTGGCGCAGGCCCTGTCCGCAGGGCGACCCACCGTGCATGTCAGCACGTTTTTTGGTCTGCATCCCTCCGGGGAATTTCGGTCCCCCTCCCTGATCATCCGGAAAGGGGAAATCCTTCCCACTGGCAAGGCGGATGTGGAAGTGTCTGCGGATGGCAACTACCCAAAGGTGAAATTGTTGGACTTGGCTCCGGTGGAGGGGGATTCGTTGCGGCTGATTTTGAGCCACATTTTCGAGGATCTCCTCTGTTTGCACGATGAAGAATTCATGTTGCCCTTGCTGGCTCATGTGTTTGTGGGGCCACTGCTGTTTGGAACCCGGTTAAAAAGGAGTTTTCGCCCTTACGTTCTTTTTCTCACTGGGCCTTCGGGAATCGGCAAATCGGAATGTGCCCGCCTGTTGCAGAATTTTTACGGGGATTTCCAAACATTGGACGATTTGGCGAATTGGGGGTCCACGCCGGAGTATTGCCGCCAGGAAGCGGCGCGGGGAAGGGGGAACTTGTGGGTGATTGATGATTTCAAACGAGGAAAAATTGGTGATCTCCACTGGACCAACGCCCTGCGGGTGCTCATGGACTATGCCGACGGGCAAGGGCGACATCGGGCGACACCGGGGGCGAAAGTCAAAACGGGCCTTCCGTTGCATTGCGCCCTGTTGGTCCCTGGCGAGGATCTGCCATCCAATGAAACAGCGGTGTTGGCCCGGTCCCTGGTGTTGGAATTCAAGGGCAGCCGAAATCCGGACTTGTTTGAGCGGTGTCAGGAGTGGCAGGAGAGTTACCGTCAGGTTCCTGGGCCATATATCGCTTGGTTGCAGGGAAGAGATGAGAAGGCTCTCTCTGAACAGGCCCGCCGCAGAAAGAAATTTTGGCTGAACTTTCTGGAAAAAAATGTGAGTGACGTGGACAACGCCCCCCGCCTTTGTGGGGCTGTTGCCCTGAACCAAACCAGCCTGTCTGAGTTTCTGGCATTCGTTTGTGCGGAGGGGGGCCTCACCAAGCGAGAGGCTGAGTCACTGGCGTCCCGGCATGAAGTGGTGCTTGGGAAATTATTGTGCGCCATGGCGTTGCGGGTGCAGGAAACCCGGCCTGCAGAAGTTTTTCTCACACACCTTCGGGAACTCATTCTCACGGGTCAGGCCGTGATTCTCCAGGCAAGAAGAACCGCACCGGAGGCCCGACCTGAAATTGTGGTGGGGTTTCTTTCATCCTGCGGGCAGTTTGTCCGGCTCATCCCTGGGCCCGCCATGGCGCTTTTCCGGGAAACCTATCGAAAAACCCACGGCACCCCATTCTCCTACAGCAACCACGCCGTGGGGCGGCAATTGTTGGAAGCAGGACTTTTGATGGGTGACGGAGCCAGGCAGGCAGGAAAAAAAACACGATACCCGGTTGGGTTTTCCAGCCAAGGCACCTTCAATGCCTGGGTCTTTGAAGCAAGTCTGTTGATGCCGGAAAAAGAACTCCGCATGGCAAAGGGAGATTAGCCATGAAGCCTTTTAATCCCTCTTCAACGCCCACCGGAAGTAACTGTCTGGAAGGAATCTCTTCACTGATGGCCACCGCCTACCTGCGGCACAGGCTGCGGATGCTGGAGAAGTCAACCGGGTTGGAGTGGGCGGCAGATGGGGTTGAAACGGCGCTGGAACCGAGGCCTGCTGTGGACGTGGTGGAAAACGGGGTGAAGGCGTGAAATCTGGTGCAACCGATGACATGCTGCTGGACCAACAACTGGCGGAGTTGCCCCGGCTTGCCATGGCGGAACTGAAGGCCCGTTACGAGTTGCTGCTGGGATGCGCCGCGCCGGGGTACAACCGCGTTTATCTGGAGCGCCGCCTCGCCTGCCGGTTGCAGGAAATCGCCCACGGGGGCCTGCCCCCGGCCACCCGCGACCGCCTGAATCTGCTGCTGCGCGAGGAAGGTCTGGACTCTGAACCCACACCGGGGAACCGAAAGAAAAAACCCGCCACCAAGCGCAGGCCCCGCCTGCTGCCCGGCACGCGTTTGCTGCGCGACCACGCGGGGGTGCAGCACGAAGTGCTGGTGCTGGTGGATGGCTTTGAATACCGGGGGCAGAAGTTCACGTCACTTTCCCGCATCGCACTGGCCATCACCGGCGTGAGCTGGAATGGCTACCGGTTTTTCGGTTTGCGGCAAATCGCCGTGCCGAAACAAAAATCCGCAGTAATCCCGACAGAAAGGGTGGCGGCCCCGTGAAGCGCCGCCTCACCCCCGTGGCCATCACCCCGCCTGCGGTGACGCTCCCTAAACGCTGTGCGCTCTACACCCGCAAATCCACCGAGGAAGGGCTGGACCAGGACTACAACTCCCTGGATAACCAGCGCGCCGCCTGTGAGGCGTATATCGTGAGCCAGCGGGAAGCGGGGTGGTTGCTGCTGCCCCGGCAATACGACGACGGCGGGTTCTCTGGCGGCGACCTGGGCCGCCCGGCGATGCAGCGGCTGCTGTCGGACGTGCAGGCGGGCGACGTGGACGTGGTGGTGGTGCAGCGGATTGACCGGCTCACGCGCTCCATCGCCGACTTCGGCAAAATCGTTGAGATTTTTGACCAGCACAAGGTGTCCTTCGTCAGCGTCACGCAGCAGTTCAACACCACCACCAGCATGGGCAGGCTCACGCTGAACATTCTTTTGTCCTTCGCCCAGTTCGAGCGGGAACTCACCGCCGAGCGCATCCGTGAGAAAATCGCAGCCCACAAACGCCTGGGGAAGTGGTGTGGGGGTAAGCCGCCCCTGGGCTATGACGTGGCCCACCCGGCCCTGCGGCTGATGATCAATCAGGATGAAGTCTCGCTGGTGCGGCGGGTGTTCGAGCGATACCTTGGCACCGATTATTCCTGGAAAAAATCTTCGTCCAGCTTTTTGATCTGGTAGGTCTGGGAAATGGAAACGCCCACGTTGAAATCCACCATCAAGCGCACCAGCGCGGGGCCATCCACCAGAACCACTTTGACCAGCTTGTTGTTCTGGGCGGATTGTGCGGCTTCTTTGGTAAAAGTGGAGGTGGTGAAAAACACGCCCTTTTGCGCGCCGTGCTCCTGCAACGCCCCTACAAATCCCTGCACCGCTGGTCGCCCGACAGTGTTCTCAGCATATCGTTTGGCCTGAACATAAATACGGTCCAGCCCCAGGCGGTCTTCTTTGATCAGGCCATCAAGCCACCATCGTGGCTCTTGCCCCGGATTTCCCCAGCGTCTTCCTGACTGCCGCCATACCCCATGGCCAGCAGCAGTTCGATGACCAGTCCCTCAAAAAACCCGCTGGAGCAGCTCTTTATCCTCTCCAGCAACTCCATCTCCAGCGCGGCGCGGATTTGGCCGTAGGCTTGGTCAATGGTTTCGTCGGGGGACAGCACCGATTCTTCGGTGGTTCCGATTTCTGTTTTGTTTAAAGCCTCCTTGCAGGTGGAAGCAGCATGATTCTGGTAAGCCGGCAAGGTTTGCAGAAATTTGACGTTGAGGGTTATGTCCTTCTTTTGTATGAGGGCTGTCCCTTCAGCGGTGATTTGAAAAACACCCCTCTTTGGGTAAATCAGCAAATCAGCCATTTTCAAATAGGAAACCGCCCACCCCACCCGACTTGTCATGAGCGCTTGCTTTCCACTGGGAAGAAGCTGGGATCGCTCCTCTTGCGACAGGGAAAAGCTGGTCGAAAGAGCCTCTACGGCTTCCTTGCGGGTATGCAATCCCCCATCCGCAGCCAATTGCAGCAGGGGCAACATCAGGCTTTGGTAATCGGGAATGGCCATTGGCGAGTGGGGGTGGAGCAGAGGGGGATCGAACCCCTGACCTCAGCATTGCGAACGCTGCGCTCTACCAACTGAGCTACTGCCCCCGATGTTGAGGCATTTTAGTCCAAAATCACCGTAGAGGTAGAGAAGAAAGAGCACTTGGCCGCAAGACAAAAAGAACCAGCCCTGCTTATATTTTCTGGTTCGCCGGTTTCTCCGTGAAACCTTGCAAACGACGCCGCACGGCTCAGCCCAGCCCAAAAAGTATTCCTTTGAGCGAGGTTTTTTGTGGGCAGAAGCGTTCTGGCCAGGCCCCTGCCGCGCCTCACCGGCGGCGGAAACGGCCATCCTTGGCCTCTGGCCATGGGTGTCGCCAGCTTTGCAGCGAGCCTACGCCAACTCTGAATATGTCCCAGCGGGTTCACACCACTTGTGCAGGTCTGATTTTGCCCTGTGCTGTGCAGCGACGGGTTATCGCTGGCTCAGCACCTTGGGTGAGCCTGTTGCCTGCGGCGGTGTGTAGCCCGGTGGCCAGGGCACGCGCTCGGGGCTGGCCATGCCCTGACGCAGGGTGGCCTCCATGTTGTTCAGGTTCTGCAAATCTTCGGGCGTGGGCTGGGCCAGTTTGGCTTTTTCCAGCCAGGCCAGGGCTTCTTCAAACCGGTGCAGACGAAAGAGATAATCAATCAGCAATTGATAGGTGCGGCCATAAAACGGGTCAAAAAAGTGGGCGCGCTTGAGGCTCTCGATGGCTTTTTCGTGTTCGTTGGTGGCCCAATAGGAAATGGCCTGGTTATAACGCGCCACGCCGTAATCCAGAATCTGGTTGGTGCGCGAATAGGCAGCACGGGCCTTGGTGTGCAGGTCAAAACGCATTTCTTCTTCGGCGGGGTCGGTGGAGAACGACGCCCGGCGCAGATACACCAGCCCCAGGTTGAACCACAACTCTTCGTTCTCCGGCTCCACGCTCAGGCCCACAAAGTTCCACCGCTCCGCTTCATCCATTTTCTGCTCGCGGTTGATGAGAAAGGTCTCCACGTTGCGTTGGGATTCCTCGACTGTTTTGGTGTCGTTTTTCTGGTTGGCGTCGTTGAGTTTGTTGGTCCAGGTGATGCGGGCTTCTTCATATTTCGTGGCTTCTTCCAGCGAGGTTTCTCCCCGACGGGTGAGATAACTGCCCAGCTCGGCTTTCCAGAAATAAAAACTGGGCACAGTCCATGCGAAGTAAAAGGGAATGACCAGCACCAGCGCCCACACGTCCAGTTTTGGGAATTTGAGGGAAAAGGCGGGCAGCAGGGGTTTGTTGAACAGCGTCATGCGGTCTACCAATGCGCCCATGCCCAAAATAAGATAGGTGGTGGGGGAGACGTGCATGCAGAACTGTGCCTGACCCTCTACCACTGTGGCGATGAGGCCGCAGGCCATGGGGGCCAGCAACATGTTGCCCGTGCGCGCCACCGACACCAGCGCCACAATGAAAAGCCCGCCAAAGGCCAGGGAAATCAGCGCCAGACCCCCCAGGCCGTTTTCGAGCCATATCTGCAAGATTTCGTTGTGGGCCTGCCGCGCCAGACCCTGCACCAGACTCACCATGTGGCGGTGTTCCGGGTCTTCAAAAAACGTGCCCTGCTTCATGGTGAAGTAATAACAGAAGTTGCCCAGGCCCACGCCAAACAGGGGGGCCTCCTGGGCGGCCAGCCGTGTGATGCGCCAGAGCATGAACCGCTGCTGGTTGCTGGGGGTGGCCATGAAGACGGCCCACTTTTGATAAAACTTCTGTTTCAGTTTTTCGCTGCTGCCTGCCCCTGGTGGCGGCTCGGCCATGAGGTCGGGGTAAATTTCATCGGGCGGGGCCAGACGGATGGTGCCCACGCTGGTGGTGGTGCGCAGGCGCTCCAGCACTGGCCGGCGGGCGCTGGGGCCGCCTTCATAAAAGAAAACCACCAGCAGCAGCGCGCCGATCATGGCGGCGCTTTTGGTGAGGATGCCCCCCCAGGGCGTGGCCACCAGGGCGGCAAAAACCGCCAAGCCGCCAATGAGAAGCCAGAGATAAACCTCCACGCCCTTCAGGCCCGACATGCGCGCCAGCAACACAGCCCCCACCAGCGCCCCGCCCAGCAGGCCCATCTTGAGGTCGGCGCTGCGAAACCAGGGCAGGATGTTTTTGCGTTTCAGCACGAGATAAACCAGCCCATAAAGCGCCAGCGACGCCGCAAAACCAGCCCAGGCCGCCTTGGTGCCGCTGGTGAACACGCTGCCGCCCAGAATGACGAACAGCAGGAAATAAAACACCTTGGGGGCCCAACTGCGGGCGCTGAGCAGGTAATGCACCACCAGGGGCGCGATGAGGATGACGTGTTCGGAGAGCACGATGGGATTGCCGCTGGTGCTGAAGGGCCGGTCTTCGGCATAAAGGCTGCGCAGGGGAGGGGGCACGAGCTTCCAGCCGCCCACGGCGTCGCCTGCGGCATTGACGTTGCCGTGATATTGCAGGATGCCCAGCAGGGCCATGAGCACCGCCCCGTGAATGAGCATCTTGCACACCCAGTCCACCTCGGCTTCTTCTTCGATCAGGCTGATGAGGTAGAAATAGAGCGCCACGCCGCCCCCCAGGCGAAAGAGGTCGCGCAGGGCATAGTCGTGGTTGCGGGCCATGGGCACGGTGATGGCGTTCACCAGAAAAAAACCGCCGAACAGAAGCAGCGGCGCGGTGAGGCGGATGCGGATGGCGCCGGTGTAAAGGCCATTGATGAACCAAGCCAACATGAGGAACCACAACACACTCTCAAAAATGGATTCCTTGGGAATGCGGAAGGATTCCTTGGAGAGCGGGGTCCAGATGAGGGGGAGCAGAAAAAGCACCCCGCAGATCAGGGTGAGGTGAAACTTGCGGACCTTCGCGGCGGTATCAAGCATGGTGAGGTGAAATCTGGCGGGCCACTGTCACCACGCCAAAGACATCCCCCATCCTAACCGTTTCTGCGGCATGCCCCAACTCAGGCGATGACCAGCAGCTTTTTGAACAACGCCACGGCCTTGTCTTCGTCATAGGGTTTGCTGATAACCGACAGCGCCCCGGCTTCGAGGGCCTCCAGCAGTTTGTCCTGCGCGCCGCCCAGAGAACTGACCACCACGATTCT
>CAYJOG010000053.1:0-11050 GCA_964371695.1 uncultured bacterium | reverse complement strand
CTATGACAGCAGCGATGGGGACATCGCTGCTACTCATTTTGAGTCGAATGAACCACCAGCAGGGTGTTGATAAACACCCTGCTATTCACCGCAGAGGAGTTAAGCAACATTCGGCCCACCAGGGCGGCGGTGCGCCCTACAATCAGGTTATCCCCATGGAAAAATCCCCGCCGCCTGACGCTGGTGAGAAAAAGCCGGAGATTTCCGCCAAAGGTTGCCTGCTGCGACTTTTGGCTTTTGGTGCCTATCTGGGGGTGCTGGCGGGAGCCGGGTCGTTGACGGGGTGGTACCTCGCCCACCACGTGGTGCCCCGCACCCGTTTTCCCCTGGGCCTAACGCCGGGCCTGGACAAAAAGCTGGACCTGAAAAAGTGCGGAGATTTCAAAACCCAGCAAGAAGCCCAGGAGTTTTTTATGCGCCAGGGTGGCCCCGAAAAAGACCCCCACCATCTGGACACCGACGGCAACGGCCAAGCCTGCGATCATTTGCCGTGACACGAATCTCATAAATCACCCATGGATTTTTCAGGGTGTTTATCAGCACCCTGCTAACCCACCTCGATGGTGGTGATTTCCCAGCGCCGGTCACCTTTTTTCATGCGGGTCGTCCAGGGGCCGCTGGGGGTGGTGAGCACGGCCACGGCTTCTTTCAGGCCGCTGTATCGCCAGTCCACGGATTTCAGCCGGTAGGCGTCTTTGCCGTGATGGATGCGCAGGGTTTCGCGCAGGCGGGCCACTTCGCCTTTGCGGCGCAGAGGCGAGTCGTTGCTCAGCAGGGGCCACACGGCGTCTTCGCCCCGGTCGTGGCGCAGCAGGTCCACCAAATGATCCAGCACCTCCCGCGCCTGACTGGCGTGGGCGGGCAGGCCCATGCTGCCCAGTTTGTCCATGTCCTTGAAAAACTCCAGGTCACCCGTGGGCCGTGCGGTGGGTGGATTGGCGGCGGCCACGTCGGGCAGGGTGGCCGCGATGAGTTTGAGCAGCAAAAAAGCGTCCTTCAGGTGAAAGTTCACGTTGAAGGTGGAAAATCCGGCGCTCAGCACCGGCACCCAACTCACCTGGGCCAGGGTGTGATCGCCCCGCCCCACCAGTTCGCCGCCGTGGCGCACCTGCAGGGTCAGGCTCTGGGCCTCCCACTCGCTGTGGCTGGGCAGGGCGGCCATCAGCCGTCTGCCGGTGAGGTCGGCGTTCAGTGCTTCGGCCAATGCGTTTTGGGGCGGCGCAGACTTGTCGCCAAACATGGCCCCGGCCTTGCCCCCCACACCCACATAACGCCGCCCCGCCGGGTCTCCCTTTACCGGCGACAGACGGGCCACGCCCTCTACCGCGCCCTTCAGCCGCCCCCCCAAATCAAGCCGCAGGGGCAACACCGGCCCCAGCGAGGCGGTGTTCTTGAGCTGCAACCGCAACAGAAAGGGGCCAATGCGATCGTCGCTGGCGAAGCCCTGATAGAGCACCTCGTCGTCGGCCCGGCGCAGCACGCGGCCATAGCGGGTGGTTTTCATGCCCTCTGGCAGCGCACCGTCTCCCATGGGCAGGTGGCCCACCACCTTCAGGGGTTCCCGCAGGTCCCGGCCCAGTTCTTCGCTGAACAGGCGCGCCGTGTCGTCAATAAAACCCCAGAGCCGGTCGGCCATGAGGAGAGTTTACAGGCTGGGGGCTGGAAATCGGAAGTTGGGAGGTGGGAAAAAAGACTTCACACCGACTCAGCACAGGCTTGTCAGGATAAAAGCATCCCCTTATCCGCCACTGGGTTTATACTGGTCCCATGTCCTGGGATGCCATCGTGGTGGGGTCGGGGTTTGGCGGCGCGGTCACGGCGGCGCGCTTGAGCGAAAAAGGTCTGCGGGTGCTGGTGCTGGAGCGTGGCCCCTGGTGGGGCGGCGGTGGTGAGGGCCAGCCCCCCGAAAACCGCCGGGCTTTTCCCCATGGCCTTCAGGGCGCACCCCGGCTGCTGCGCAACGTGCGTTTCGCCCTCACCGAAAATGGCCGGGAACTGATGGTGCGGCCCGACGGGTGGTATGAAATGCACCTGTTCAACCGGCTGCTGGTGCTGGGGGGCAGCGCGGTGGGGGGCGGCTCGCTGGCCTACACCAGCGTGCTGCAAGAGCCTGGCGCGGATTTCTGGAAAGGTTTTGTGCCCGAAATCACCGCCCGCGAAATGGCCCCTTATTTCAAAAAGGTCAAGGCCCTCATCAATCCGCAGCCTTTTCCCCATGGGCACGATCTGCCCGAAAAAAACCGCCTGTTTGCCCAGGCGGGGGCGGCCTGCGGCCTGGGTGAGCCAGAGCGTGTGCCCGTGGCCGTGGCCTGGGGCAAAGACCCGCACCACGGCGAAAAAATCATCAACGCCGCCGGTGTGGCCCAGGGCACCTGCACCCAAAGGGGCATGTGCCTGATGGGTTGCCCCAACAGGGCCAAAACCACGCTGGACCTCACCTATCTGCCCCTGGCCATCTGCGCCGGGGCCAAGGTGGAGCCGCTGTGCGAGGTCACGGGCATTGGCCAGGAAGGCAAACATTACGAGGTGCGCTTCACCGATCACCGCACGGGCAAAAAACGCAAAGCCCGTGCGCCGCGCCTGGTGTTGGCGGCGGGCACACTCAACACATTGCGGCTGCTGTTTCAGGCGCGGGACACCGACAGCACGCTGCCTGGCCTGCCGCCCGCCCTGGGCAAAAACCTGTCGCCCAACGGCGACATGGGGGCGGTGGTGCTGGGGTCGCGAGAACTGAAAGACTCCAGTCGAGGCACGGCTTTTCTGGCGGGTTATGGACCCGGCAAGGGGGCGCGGCACGACTTCACCGTGGGCGAAGTGGGCTTGCCCCTCAGCGCGCTGCCCCTGGGGGCGGTGCTCAAACCCCTGCTGGGCAGTTCGGCGCTTTTGCTGGTGATGGGGCGCGACAAAGGCACGGGCACGGCCACGTTTGACGGCCAGTTTGTACACACCGACCTGGACCGGCGCGTGGGCGGCGGCCTGTTTGACGAAACCGAAGCAGCCGCCGAAAAACTGGCCAGCCACTATCACCCCCTGCTCACCTGGGCGAATTTTCCGGGGGGCAAAGGCGCGCGCAACATCATCACCACCCACCTGCTGGGGGGCGCCAGCATCGGCCCCAACCGCCAGCGCGGCGTGGTGGACCACACCGGCCAGGTGTTTGGTTATCCGGGGCTTTATGTGGCCGACGCCAGCCTCTATCCCCACCCGCCGGGCCTGCCCCCCTCGCTCACCATCGCCGCCCTGGCCGAGCGCCAGGCCGCGCTGATGAACTGAACGTGTTTCACAAGCCTTTGCAATATTCGGGGATTTGACTATAAAATCGGTGTGCGGGCGTCGGGGTTTTTCGGCTGCTTCGTTTCTTTTCGAGGCATTTAAAAAACGGCAAGGTCAACCTGCACAGAAAGCTGCACATGCCCAAAACCTACAAAATTTCTGTTGGGAACACCTTGTGTTTGGCCGGTGCGGGGCTGCGCACGGCTTTGACGTTTGGCTTGTGGGATTCTCCGGTGAGATTTCTCAAGAAAACAGAGACCTTCCCGCCAATCCCTTCTTCCGACCTTGAAAGCTTTGGTCTGGACAACCAAAAGCTCAAGTCTGATTTCAAAAAAGCTTTTGCCCTGTATTGGCGCGAACGGTTAGCGCTGGCTGCCCCAGCAAAGGGCGAAATCGATCTCAATGACCCGGCACTGAAAGAGGCTTTAAAACGATATTACGAAAAAAATGTAAAAAACGAAGCAACCGTCTCAGCGGCTTCATCTGCATTGGAAACCACTCTTCTTCAACTCAAAAACATTTCAGAACTTTCTCCAAAAGGACGTTTGTGAGGGCATTTTGGACCTGAAAAACGCTCCCAAGGATGAATCCGAAGAAGTCCCCGCCCAAAGCGCGAAAAGTTCTTCTATTGAACCCAGCGAACTGAAGCTTTTGATTCAACAAAGCTTTCAGCAGCAGAACATTACAAATGTTCAAGATTCCGTCTTCAATCCACTTTTTGCTTTGGTTGCAGAATACGCAAACCCAGGTTCCGTCAAACAAATCATGGACCTGACTGTCAGGGAACAGGCCCACCGTCATCAGGTCGAAACTGCGGACCAGAAAACCAGAGACAATGCCGTGAAGTTTCAGTACCGGATTGAATTTTTCAAGATTCTTTCAGGCATTATTTATTTCGGGGCAGTATTTGGCTTGACGTATCTCCTGTGGTTGGCCGGAGACAAAAACAGTTTTTCAACCATGATCAAGGCGATTGGAACCATTTTCGCAACTGTTCTCGCTGTGATTCTGGCGGGCAAGTTTTTGGGTGGAACCAATGATGACTGAAAGCTTGTTGGTGAGCATACTTCAAGAGCGGGTTTGACAGGCTGTAAAGTAACCCGCGATGCGACGGCGGTTTTATGGCGTGACCGGCGCGGCCCTGCTGGGGTTGTGCCTGTGGGCGACTCTGTTTGCCTCACCGGCATGGGCCAGGGCCGGGCGTCTGGCGGTGTTGGCAGCGCCGGGCCTCACCGCCCACGACGTGCTGGGGGCCGAAAGCCCCTTTGAGGCATTTAGCCAGTCGGCCACCGTGGGCTTGCTGCCGCCGGGGACGGTGTTGTCCTCGCTCGCGTCTGTCTCGGCGCTGCGCCCGGCGGCGTGCCGTCACGCACCGCACCTGAGCCTGGCCAGCACGGCCAGCAACACGCTGGCGGGGCGGCTGTGGGGACTCACGCTTTCGCAGAGTGAGGGCTTCCTCACCAATCAGGCGGTGTTGCAGAAAAACTGTTCCCCCGCCCTGGGCGAGCTGGCGGGGGGGCTGGCCCAGGTGGGCATCGAAAGCGCCCTGGTGGCCGACACCACCTGCCTTTCGCCCCACCCCGCAGCGGCCCTGCTGGCGGCCCGACCCAACGGTTTTTTGCCCTGGGTACGCACCACCGGCGACTTTACGCGGGCCGACGGCACCGCCGCCTGCGGGCGGCGGCTGGACACCGCGCGTTTCGCCGCCGTGGTGTGGACAGCCCTCTCGCGCCGCGCCTTTGTGGTGGCCGAGGTGGGCACACTCTCGCGTCTGGCGCAGGAATCGCCCTTTGTCTCGGCAGCGCGGCGGCCTTTTTTGCGCCGCTCGGCGCTGGGCGAACTGGCCCTGCTGGTGCAGCGGCTGCATCAGGACACCGGCGAATCTGCCGACCTGCTGGTGATGGGTCTGGGCGGCCCCGGTGAGCCGGGTGTGTTGCTGGGGCTGGGGCCGGATTTCCCCAAAGGCGGCCTCATGTCGGGGCCAAAAACGGGCGTGGTGCTCCCGGCCAGTGTGGGGGGACTTGTGGGCAGCCTGTTCACGCTTTCTCCCCCCGCCGGTGTGGCCGCGCCGGGCCTCAAAAAACCCCAGGGGGTCGCCGCTTTTGACACGCTGCGAAACCTGCAACACCACGACACCCGCCGCCGTGCGCTGGAAAAATCCATGCCCCAGCCGCTGGTGGCGGCACTGGCTCTGGGTCTGCTGCTGATGTGGCTGCTGAGCCATGTTTCTTATGGCGCGCCGGGGGCTTCGGCCCTGGGCAACCTGGGGGCGCTGGTGCTGATCTGGCCCGTGTCCCTATGGGTGTTTTCGCCCCTTGGGTTTGCCTGGGGCGCGCTGCCGTGGGCGGGGCTGGCGTTTTCGGGTGCGTTGCTGCTGTTGCTGGCGGCGTTGTGGCTGGGCAGGCGGCTTTCGGTGGCCTTGCTGGCCGGAGGTTTTTTGTCGTTGCTGCTGGGGCTGGTGGATGGTTTTTCGGGCGAAGTGCTGAGCCGGTTTTCGTTTTTGCCGGGGCCGGACGGGGCCTGGGCCAGAACGGACATGCACCCGTTTTTGTGTGGTCTGGCCCTGGGGGGCATGGTGACTGCGGCGGCCTGGGAGGGCGGCGCAGCGCCGGGGCGCAGCAAGGCCGTGGCCTGGGCAGGGGGCGGCCTGGGGCTGTTGATGCTGCTGGCCATGGGGCTGGGGCCCCTGGGGGCGCAGCCGGTGGCGGCCACGCTGGGTGTGGGGGTGCTGCTGGCGCTCTTGCTGGCCCACAGTCACCGGGCGGGCAGCGGCGGCGAATGGCTGGTGGTGTCGCTGGTGGGTGGCGCGCTGGCTTTTCTGGCGGGTCAGGAGGCGTTGATGAAGGGGGGGTATCTGAATGAGAACCTTTCGGCGCTATTGCGCTGGCCGGGCCTGATGGCCCCCCTGGCGACAGGTGTGGCGCTGCTGTCGCTGGTGCGCCGCCCCACTGATTGGGCGCGCCTGAAACAGCTTCACCCCACCCTGAGTGCGGGCGTGGTGGCCAGCCTGCTGGGCGCGTTGCTGGGCCTGTGGCTTGTGCCCGGCGGCGGATGGCTGGTGATGGGGTGGATTCCCCTGCCGCTGGCGGCCCTGCTGTCGGCCCTGTGGGCCATGCCCCGCCGCAGTGCGGCGGGGTAGCTGGTCACCCGGAAAAACACCTGTTTTGTGCCGCCTGCGGCGGTTTTTTTCTCCCGGCGAGACGCCGGGGCTACAGGTAACCTCACACCATGCACGAACACGGCCTGACCGACGCACTGGTGAAAAAAGCCCTGGAACTGGCGGCGGCGCAGGGGGTGGCGCGCCTGAGCCGCCTGCGGGTGAGCGTGGGGCCGTTTGCCGGCGTAAAGGCGGCCCAGGTGGCAGCGGCCTTTGAGCATCTCAAGCACCATCACGGCCACGAACACCCGGCCCTGTCGGGGGCGGCGCTGGTGATTGAAGAACCCGCGCCTCACAGCCGTTGCCCCGCCTGTGGCCATCAGTCCGGCGAAGACGCCATGGGCCAGACGTGCCCCGCCTGTGGCAAGGCGGCCCTGGAACTGCCGGAGGAACTGACGGGTGTTTACCTGTTGGAGGTGGGGTAGGGAGCGTGCCCATCGTTGCCAACTTTTCCGGAGTCGCGGCGTCGCTCCCGTTGCCGCAGAGGGAAAAAGCCTCTGGTTAGTTCATTTTGCATAAGTTTATGCACTCTGACATCGTTCCCTCTCCCTTATGGGGAGAGGGTGGTCCGTAGGACCGGGTGAGGGGCAAAACATAAGCAAAAATCAAAAAGCAGTGGTTTTTTGCTATTGAATAAACCCCGGCTATTTCGCGCTTCGCGCTCAGGCGGGTAAGGCGGAAAATTGTGCATAAACTTACTCAAAATGAACTAGTTCAATTTTCAACCCAAACAACATTAACTCTGAGCGATGAACCAGTTTGGAAACGGGTGCTGCGAAGTCAGACGGTTCGGTGAAAATTGGCATCAAAATGAACTGATGCCGTTTCGGTTGAAAATTTGTATAAAACAGGCTTTCACGGCAGGTGTTCAGACAGATCATTCAGCGAGCGCAGGGGCAACAGCGTGAGGCCCAGGTCCGCCCCCGGCGCGGCGTGGCTGTGGGGGCACAGTGCCGTGGAAAAAGCCATCTGCTTGGCCTCTTTGAGGCGTTTTTCGGCGTGGCCCACCGCCCGCACCTCGCCCGTCAGGCCGATTTCGCCAAAACTCACCAGGTCTGCGGGCAGGGTCTTGCGGTGAAAGCTGCTCCATATCGCCAGGGCCACCGGCAGGTCGGCGCTGGTGTCGCTCAGGCGCACGCCGCCGGTCACGTTCACAAACAGGTCGTGGTCGCTCAGGCGCAGGCCCATGTGGCGCTCCATCACAGCGGCCACCATGGCCACGCGGTTGGGGTCCAGGCCCGTGACCGTGCGCCGGGGCGTGGCGTAACCACTGGGGTTGGTGAGGGCCTGAATTTCGAGAATCAGCGGCCGCAGGCCCTCCACCGCCACCGTCACCACGCTGCCCGGCGCGGCCAGACGGCCCCTGAGGAAATACTCGCTGGCGTTGCTCACCCCCTTCAGCCCGGCCTGTGTCATCTCGAACAGTCCCACCTCGTTGGTGCTGCCAAAACGGTTTTTGAACGAACGCAGCAGGCGCAGCACGCCGTGGTCTTCCCCCTCGAAATAAAGCACGGTGTCCACCAGATGCTCCAACATGCGCGGCCCGGCCAACTGGCCCTCTTTGGTGACGTGGCCGATGAGCAGCAGGCCGTGGCCCATCACCTTGGCCTGGGCGGTGAGGCGCTGGCCGCACTCACGCACCTGACCCACGCTGCCCGCACCGCCGGGGGCCTCGTGGGTGGCCACGGTCTGGATGGAATCCAGCACCACCAGCGCGGGAGAAAGCGACGCGATTTCGTCCATCACGCCTTCCAGCGATCCGCTGGCCAGAAACCGCAGGTCCGCCCCCGCCTCGCCCAGGCGGTCCAGGCGTTCGCGCACCTGTCCCCCGGCTTCTTCGCCGCTCACATACAACACACCGCCTTCAAAACGCGACGCCAGCGACAGCGCCAGGGTGCTTTTGCCGATGCCCGGCGGGCCGCCCAGCAGATACACGCCGCCGGGGCGCACACCGCCCCCCAGCACGCGGTCCAGTTCGTCTTCGCCGGTGGCGATTGCATAACCGGTCTCGGCGGGAATCTCCGCCAGCGGCACCGAGCGGGGCTCTATGGCGCTGCCGTGTATCTTCACCGTCAGGCCGGGGTCGGCCAGTTCCTCGATGCTGTTGAACTCGCCGCAGGCGGTGCAGCGGCCCGCCCATTTCATAAAGGTGGCCCCGCAGCAGGTGCAGACAAATGTGGTTTTGGGCCGCGCCATGAGAAGCCATCTCATAATACCGATGAGATGGCTTCCTGCAGGTCAGGAGGACCTGCCTCGAAAACCGGAGGGTTGAAAACCCGCAGATTTTCGCGCTCGTGGGCGGAATTCATTTTCGCCCACGGCGGTCGAATAAATCCATGGAGGGATTTATGAGATAAGTTCTGGAGTGGGTTTAATCGGTGGAAAAATATTCGGTAGCCCCGGCGTGCTATCGCCTTCTCGCGGCTGGGTGCCCCAATGGGCACCCAGAAAGACTCCGCTCGAACTGCCGGGAGCAAAAAAACGCCAAAGGCGTCACCCAATTCTTTTTGCACGCACAAAGAAGAAAAAATCTGAATGGTGTGCGCCTGCGGCGCAGCCAATACTCCCGGCGGGACGCCGGGGCTACCAGACAAATTGGGAGAAGCCAGTTGGTTGCCTGCGAAAAATCATTCCCTTTCCGAAAAATCAGGAAAAAGGGTTTTTACCGGCAAGCCAAACCCATGGGTAGTTTTTTTCTTCGGGCCACCTTTTAAGTGGATTACCCAAAATGTAATCGGCCTTTTCGCTTGCTTCTTGCTCGTTCCGCATGAGCCGGTCGAAATATTCCCTCTGCCACAGTGGAGAAGGACGGTGCCCGGCCTTCAGGATTTGATGGGCGGTAAAGCTTTTCCAGGAATGAACGATTTTTTCTAATATCCAGGCATTTATGGGTTCCACCAAAACATGCACGTGGTCATCCATGACAACCCAGGCCCAAAGCAGGTAACGGGTCTTTTGGAAGTAGCTCAAGGCGTCTGCAACGATTTTTCGCTCGGCCATAGACAAGGGCTTTTGGGCAGGGTGCAACCGCCAAGTCACGAAATAAAGCCCTGCTTCCAGACGAAAATGCGGCAGCTTGCGGTAAAGACGCATAGGGTTTTCGCGGAAATCTTCCACCTGAAAATTATGCCCAAAGTTGGACAGCCCGTTGTGGCCACCACTTGAAAATCATCAAGCGAGGCTGTTATAAGCTCTCTTCATGAAACGCACCCTTTTCACCGACGAGCACAAACTTTTCCGCGACAGTTACCGCAAGTTTCTGGAGAAAGAATCCGTGCCTTTTCACGAACAGTGGGAGGAAGACGGCATGGTGAGCCGGGAACTGTGGACCAAGGCGGGGGAGCAGGGGTTTCTGGGCGTGATGGTGCCAGAGGAATATGGCGGCATGGGGGCGGATTTCAAATATGCCGCCGTTATCAACGAAGAAACCGTGGGCATGTACCAGTCGGGCTTCGGCATCAGCCTGCACAACGACATCGTGGTTCCTTACATTCAGGATTTCGGATCACCCGAACAGAAACAGGAATGGCTGCCCCGATGTGTGAGCGGCGAGGTGGTCACCGCCATTGACATGACGGAGCCGGGCACAGGCAGTGATTTGGCGGCCCTGCGCACCACCGCCAAAAAAGACGGCACGGATTACATCATCAACGGCCAGAAAACCTTCATCACCAACGGCCTGCACTGCGACATGGCCATTGTGGCCGCCAAAACCAACCTCGAAGCAGGCCACCAGGGCGTGAGCCTTTTTCTGGTGCCCGCCAGCAACAAGGGGTTCGTGAAAGGCAAAAAGCTCAAAAAAATCGGCCTGTTGGCCCAGGACACCGCCGAGCATTATTTCGAAGACTGCCGCGTGCCCCAGGAGGCCCTGCTGGGGCAGGAGGGCGCGGGGTTCATGTATCTGATGAAAAAGCTGCAACAGGAGCGCCTGATTGTGGCCATCATGTGCGTGGCGGGCGCGCAAAAGGTTTATCAGGACACCGTGAAATATTGCAAGGAGCGCCAGGCGTTCGGCAAAAACCTGCACAAGTTCCAGCACATCCAGTTCAAGCTGGTGGAAGTGGCCACGGAGCTGGAAATCAATCAGGTTTTTCTGGACCGTCTGATTGAGGAACACACCGCAGGCAAACCCGTGATGGTGGAAACCTGCATGGCCAAGTGGTATCACAGCGAAATGTTCAAGCGGGTGTCGGACACGTGCCTTCAGTTTTTCGGGGGTTATGGCTACATGCGGGAATACCCCATCAGCAAGGCCTATGTGGACAGCCGCGTGCAGATGATTTATGCAGGCACCAACGAAATCATGAAACTCATCATCGCCAAGAGCCTGGGGCTGTAATTCGCCGCCAGCGAATTTTGTGGCCATGCCCACGCCGTCTTCACTAGAGCATTTTCGGAATTGGTGGGTCAGACATCGCCTGAAAGCCCCGCCCTGGATGGCGTCATTCCCGCGAAAGCGGGAATCCAGTAGAAACATGGACAACAAACCTCTTTTTTGGTGGCGCAGGCATCTTGCCTGCGTTCATATAAAAAGGCAGGCGGGACGCCTGCCCCACCAGAACTGGTTTTTTCTTTATGTTCAACTGTATTCCCGCTTTCGCGGGAATGACGCCGGGAGAA
>CAYJOG010000052.1:0-11101 GCA_964371695.1 uncultured bacterium | reverse complement strand
CCAGATACCCCACCCGCATCTCGCCCCGCCGAACGATTTCATCCAGCACGCCGCCGGTGCTCTGGTTGACGGGGGCGGACGCGGTCTCGCCCGGCTTTTGCGTCGGCTGGTTTTGTTTTGCGCAGCCGCCCAGCAGCAGAAAGAGGGCCAGAAAAGCCCAGCCGGGTTTTAAAAAAAAGTGCGATTTGGCAGAAGGAAGTGTCCTGAGCATCCGGTGATGCTAACAGGTCGATGGTGTGTTGGTGTACCTGTCCGGGCGGATTGGCGCGCCTGTTTGAACAGGGGGTTGATCAACATCCTGTTGAACAATTACGTGTCAGGCATGACTGGATGCTTTGCCTTTGTTTGTGTGTGATCTGTGTCATGCAAATGAGATTTCAGGAGCTGTTTTGCTTGATTTTCAGCCAAATTTAACCAATTTTTTGGATGAGACGCATTTTCAATTTAAGTTGTTTCAAGATTTCTGATTGACATACAAACGTGTTGGCCTAAAATGTTTTTCGCACCCGAATATCTGTCATTAAAGTACAAAACGCAGGGATGTTGTCTTCATAAGGCAGCAGCCCACACATCTTCTTTAACCTCATTTTAATACTAACAAGCATAAATACGATTAAGACGTCTTGTTCGAAAATAGCTAACCACTCATCAAACATCAGGGGGCAAACCAAATGCGGGTACTGGCCATGGACGATTCCCGGCTGATTCACCAGATTCTTCTCTTGCTGCTCAAACCCGTGGGCGTGCAGTTGGACCTGGCCAACAGCGCCCCGGCGGCGCTGGCGCACATTCAGGCGGCACAGCAGCAGAACACACCCTATGACTGTTTTCTGCTGGACCTGAACTGCCCCGGTTTTGAGGCCGACCCGGATCACAAACGTTATGGCGGTTATCAGTTGGTGTCGCTGCTGCGTCAGGACAAACGCCGCCAGACCCTTTTGCCGCTGATCGCACAAACGCCACCACGCTACACCAGCGCACCCATTCTGGTTTTTACTTCCGAAACAGACCCCGATCTGATCCACCGGGTGGAGGGCGAGGGGGACCGCCGGTTGGGGGCCACCCATGTGCTGCAAAAATCCGAATACCTCAACGTCAACAGCCAGAGCCTGCTCGCCGCCATGCTGAAGCGGCTGGTTTCCAGCGGCTCGCCCATACCGACCACGGTTTAACGCAACTTTTCGGTAAAAATGTAAACAACGGCTTGATTTGTCATTAAGTATGAGCTAAATCATGGTGGGGTCCATTTCTGTCTTGACCCATTCTTCTTCCGAAACCACCCTATTTGTTATGAAGCAAAGTTTCCAAACTGGAACAAACTGGCGACAAGAAACGGTTGCTTCACACCCAATTTCCCCAACGAATGGCGGGAATTTTGTCCTCCCGCGCGGACAGGGTATCCATGCTCCCAAAATATTACACATTTTGTTTAATTTTTATTAGTCAACAAGATTCTCATATCTTAATGTCTTTTCAAGTAGAAAGGGCCTGCTCATGAACCTCCTCTCTCTCGATGATTCCAGAATTGTGCAGACGCTTCTTTCCACGGGTTTCAAGAGTTCCCCAGAGCACCATGTGGACATCACCGGCACAGCTCCCGAAGCCTTGGAGCAGCTTCTCCACTTCCAGGCCGAGGGCAAGCGTTATGACTGCCTGTTGCTGGACATGAACTGCCCCGGTTTTGTCGAGGAACCCGCTGGCCAGAAATATGGCGGCATTCAACTGGTGTCCATTCTGCGCAAAGACCCGCGCCATGAGGCCCTGAAGATGCTGGGCGTCAAGGTGGCCGACGCCTACACCCGTGTTCCCATTCTCATGTTCACCACCGAAACCAGCGCCATTTTGCACAACAAGGCCCTGGGAGACGGTGAAAAACGTTATGGGGCCAACCGGGTGCTGAACAAGAAGGATTTTCTCAGCTCCCCCTCGCTTCTCAATCTCAAAAAAGTGATCGCCGAAACCATTCTGGACATGCACCGCATTCCCGCCTGACAACAGGCCCCACCCATACCCATGACACACTCAATGCTGAGTGATAATGCCTTCAAGGATTTTCTGGCCGATGCGGCGGAACTCGCCGACGTGCTTGAGCAATCCCTGCTGGACCTGGACAAACAGCCCGGCGACCCGGAGCTGATTCACGAGGCTTTTCGTTGCCTGCACACGATGAAGGGCGACGCCGGGTGTCTGGGCCTGGTCCAGATGGAGCGCCTGACCCACGCGGCGGAAAACCTGCTCAGCCCCCTGCGGGAAAACCCCGCCGCCATGGAGGCCACCCTGCCCCAGACCCTGCTGGCGGTGGTGGATCACCTGCGGCGGCTGATTCAGCACCTGAGCGCCCACGGCAACGAGGGCGAGGTGGTGGCGGACTCGTTCATCACGGCGCTCAACTGGCTGGCAGAAACCCAGGCAGAATCCCTGCCGGAACCTGAGGCAGAAAGCACGCCGGAACCAGTGGTTCTTTTTGAAGCGGAACCCGCCGCCGAGGCCATCCTGCCGCCTGCCGAGAAGGCCGCAGCGAGAGAACCCACCGCTCCCCCAACCGCCGCAGCCCCAGCCCTTCACAACGCTCCGGCCCATCACAAGCGCCCCAACAACAAAAACGATTTCGTCAAAGTCACCACCGAGCGGCTGGACCGGCTGATGGACGCCGTGGGGGAACTGCTGGTGGCTCAGTCCATGTTGCTGCAGGAACCCGAACTGCGTCAGGCCCATAACCCCCGCCTCGCCGCCAAGGCCGCCCTGCTGGGCAAAATCACCCGCGACCTGCAAGAGGTGGCCTCGGCCATGCGCATGGTGTCGCTCAAGGCGACCTTCCAAAAGGTGGAACGCTTGGTGCATGACCTTTCCGGCATCGCCCGCACCCCCACCACCCTCACCTTTTCGGGTGAGGACACCGAACTGGACCGCAACGTGGTGGAGACGCTGCGGGGTGCGCTGGTTCATTTGGTGCGCAACGCCGTGGACCACGGCATTGAAAATCCCACCGACCGCCGCAAGGCAGGCAAACCCGCCCAGGGGCAGTTGCACCTGGAGGCCTTTCACGAAAGCGGCAAAGTGGTGGTGCGCCTGCGCGACGACGGCCAGGGGCTGAACACCGAGGCCATTCTGTCCAAGGCCCGGCGGCTGGGGCTGGTGGATGAAAACACCACACCAGTCCCTGCCGAGATTCTTCAACTCATCTTCCGCCCCGGGTTTTCCACCGCCGAGCGGGTGAGCGAAATTTCGGGCCGGGGAGTGGGTCTGGACGCCGTGAAAAAAAGCGTGGAGAGCCTGCGGGGCCGGGTGGAGGTGGACAGCACACCCGGTGCGGGGGCGGTGTTCACCATCCGCCTGCCGCTCACACTGGCCATTGTGGACACCATGGTGTTCCGCTGCGGCCAGGAGCGCTTTCTGATGCCCAGCGAGTCCATTCTGGAAGTCCTGCGCCCCCGCCCGGAACAACTGCACACCGTGGCGGGCCAGGGCGAAATGCTGCTTTTGCGCGGCGCGCTGCTGCCCATGTTCCGCCTGCACCGCATGATGAGCGTGGCCGGGGCGCAGGCCGACCCCGTTCAGGCGCTGGTGCTGGTGATCGAGGGTGAATCCGGCCACTTCGGCCTGCTGGTGGACGAAGTGCTGGATCAGCAGCAGGTGGTGATCAAGGCGCTGGAAGGCCCCTTTGGCCACCTCAAGGAACTCAGCGGCGGCGCGGTGCTGGGTGACGGTCGCGTCGCTTTATTGCTGGATCCGGCAAGTCTTCAGACCATGGCCCTTTCGGCCCAAGGAGAAAAAATTTCCCATGCCTGCTGAAACCACCCCCCAGGCCACTGCCGTGGGGGGCAAACATCTCACCTTCACACTGGGGCACGAAACCTATGGCGTGCCTGTGCTCATGGTGCGCGAAATCATCGGCCTGATGGAAATCACCCGTGTGCCGCGCATGCCGGATTTTGTGCGGGGCGTCATCAATCTGCGGGGCAAGGTGATTCCCGTGGTGGACCTGCGGCTGAAGTTCGGGTTTGAACATGCCGAAGACACCAAGCTCACCTGCATCATCGTGGTGGACCTGCACACCTTTTTGATGGGCATGGTGGTGGACATGGTGAACGAAGTGGTGGACGTGGCCGCCGCCGACGTAGAGGACACCCCCACCTTTGGCGCCAACATCAGCACCGAGTTCATCCGGGCCATGGGCAAGATCAAGGGCAAGGTCATCATTCTTCTGGACATTGAACGGGTGCTCAGCGCGGGTGAACAACTCGCCCTGTCACCCCTGGCACACGAACACGCCGAAACGGCGAAGGAGGCATAACCCATGCGACTGCACCTGAACACACGACTTATCCTTTTCTTTTTGCTGGTGGGCCTTGGCCCGGCGCTCACCATTGGCCTGGTCACCTTCAAAATGGCCACGGACAACATCAGAACGGAGGTCTATCACCAGATGGAGGGGGCCAGCACGGCTCAGGCGGCGCGTCTGGAGCAATACTTCAAGTTCCGCAAGGTGGACATCACCACACTGGCGGGCAACCCGGCCACCAAAGAGGCGCTCAGGGAGTTCACCACCGCCTTTGCTGCCGGGGGCGGCCCCACGGGCCACGCTTGGCGCGTGGCCGAGAAAAAACACAGCGGATGGCTCAACGCCTTTCAGAAAAATTACAGTTATTACGACCTTTTCCTGATCAATGCGGGTGGCGACGTGGTGTATACCAACGAGCGGGAAAGCGACCTGGGGCAGAACCTGTTGCGGGGAACGCTGCGCAACACCTCGGCGGGTGTGGCGGTGGAAAAAGCCATGGACGGTGACTTTGGTTTTGGGGATTTCATGCCCTATGCGCCTTCAAACGGAGACCCCGCTTCGTTTGTGGCCGGCGCCCGTCAAGGAGGGGGGCGAAACCCTTGGCGTGGTGATGATTCAACTGCCGGTGGGCCTCATCAACAACCTCATCAACACCAATGCCAACAGCGAAACCGGCGAGACCATTCTGGTGGGAGCCGACAAACTGATGCGCGCCGACTCGCGCCTGGACCCCACCCACCACAGTGTGGCCGCTTCGTTCAAAAATCCCGAAAAAGGCAAGGTGGACTCGGTGGCCTCCCGCGCCGCTCTGGCGGGCAATTCCGGCACGCTGTTTTTCACCGACTACCGGGGCAAGGAAACCATCGGGGCCTATCACCCCGTGCAGGTCTATGACACCACCTGGGCCAGCATTGTGAAAGAAGACACCGTTGAGGCCATGGCCCTGGTGAAGCAGCTCACCATGGTGGTCATGGGCATTGTGCTTGTCTGTTCCGTGCTGATCATTCTTCTGGCGCGCTTCATTTCCGGCTCCATTTCTCGCCCCATCAGCCGCGTGATCGAGGGCCTCAGCGAAGGGGCCACCCAGGTGATGGCCGCCTCGGGTCAGGTGTCCACCGCCAGCCAGCAACTCGCAGAAGGGGCCAGCGAACAGGCGGCCTCGCTGGAAGAAACCAGTGCCTCGCTGGAACAGATCGCCTCCATGACTCGCCAGAACGCGGGCAACGCCGAAGAAGCCAACGCCCTGGCCAAACAGGCGCTGGAAGCCGCACGGGGCGGCAACGACGCCACCCAGCGGATGATCGAGGCCATGGCGAAAATCTGCACCTCTTCCGAACAAACCAGCAAGATCATCAAGACCATTGACGAAATCGCTTTTCAGACCAATCTGCTGGCCCTGAACGCTGCGGTGGAGGCCGCCCGCGCAGGCGAGGCGGGCAAGGGCTTTGCCGTGGTGGCCGAAGAAGTGCGCAACCTGGCCCAGCGCGCAGGCGACGCCGCCCGCACCACCGCCGACCTCATCGAAGGCTCGGTGAACAACACCAACCAGGGTGAAAAAATCGCCGGTGAACTGGTGCAGGCGCTGGGGGCAATCACCCAGGGTTCCGGCAAGGTGTCGGAACTTGTGGCCGAGATTGCCGCCGCCAGCAAGGAGCAGGCCCAGGGCATTGACCAGATCAACATCGCCATGGGGCAGATGGACAAAGTGACCCAGCAGTCGTCTTCCAGCGCTGAAGAAAGCGCCGCCGCCGCCAGTGAAATGTCGGCCCAGGCCAGCGCCGTGAACAGCATGGTGGAAGATTTGGTGCATGTGGTGGGCGGCGCAGGGGGGCAAGCCCCCGCACAAGGCCGCAGCCTTGCCTATGCCCACACTTATAACAGTAACGGCCACACCTATGGCGGAAGCGGCGGGAGCAATGCACCCAACGTGCAGCAGGCCCGTGTGAACAACCCCGCTGCACTGCCCCACGGCAAAGCTCGGCGCGGGCATTCCGGCAAGGCCATCGCCACCACCCACCCCAGCGGCAAAAACCCCAAAGCGGTTTTCCCACTCGACGGTGAGGAGAGCTTTAACGAGTTTTGATACCAATTCTAAATCGAGATTGCTTGGAACCAGACCAAGCATGGTTAGTCAGCCCAAGAGGAACAAACCAAAGAGAGGACAAGAATTGGTATGAATTCATGGATGAATTCGACTCGAACACCGAGGCGCAATCAGCGCCGCAGGTGTTCGCGGCGCAAGCGGGCTTTGCCTGCGCCGCGCCGGGCCGCAGCCATTCACGACGAATGGCAAGGCCAATATAAAGATTCCAATTCATGCAGTTTTGAATTGGAATCGGTAGGATTTCCATGACCGAATCCTTACCCCTTCCCGGCGGCAACGAACTGCCCAAAAGCTGGTTTGATCGTCAGCCCCTCAGCGACGAGGATTTCGCGTGGATAGCCAAGCGTCTGCACACCCAGTGCCGCATTCACCTGGGCGATGGCAAACGGGAGATGGTGCATGCGCGCCTGGGCAAACGCCTGCGCGATCTGGGCATGCGGTCTTATGAGGATTACCTGCATTATCTGCAAACCGACCTGAGCGGCGAAGAGCTGAAGATCATGGTGGACCTGCTCACCACCAACCTCACGTTTTTTTTGCGAGAGGCCCCGCACTTCCAGTATCTGCGGGACACGCTCATCCCCCGCTGGCTGGGCGAAAAGAAAAACCGCCTTCGGGTGTGGAGCGCCGGGTGTTCATCGGGCGAAGAGGCCTATTCCCTGGCCATGCTGATGATGGAGAACATGCTGCCGGAAAAACTCACCGACACCCTCATCCTGGCCACCGACATTTCGGCCCGAATGCTGGAAAAAGCCCGCACCGGGGTCTACCCCGCCACTGCCCTGCGCGAGGTGCCCCCCCACTGGCGGGCGGCCTATTTCAGCAGCGGCAGGCAGGGCAAGGAACTGGGTTACCGGGTGAACGAACTCCCCCGGCGGCTGGTGCGCTTTCGCCCGCTCAACCTCGCCGGGCCGTGGCCCATGCAGGGGCGGTTCGACCTCATCTTTTGCCGCAACGTAATGATTTATTTTGACGTGCCCACGCAAGAGGAACTGGTGCAGCGCTTTCACGATGCCCTGCACCCCGGCGGCATTCTGGTGGTGGGACATTCCGAAAGCCTCACGCGCATCCGCCACCCCCTGCGTTACATTCAGCCCAGCGTCTATCAAAGGGCAGGGAATTAGTTTGTATTTGGAAACGACGAGACACAAATCCAAGGCGGATGCCGGGAATGCCGCCCCCTCTCCCTCAAGGGGAGAGGTGAAAAACCCTCCCGCCTTCCTGCCCTGCCATTCCTGAAACCGCTCCAACCCCTTCCTGAGCACCCCATGCCAACAGCCCCTCCACCTGTTTCAACCCGGCCCAAGATTGTCTCGGCGCCGGTGCGTGTGCTGATTGTGGACGACAGCGCCACGGTGCGCCGGGTGCTCACCCAGGAGCTTTCCAAACAGCCGGGCATTGAGGTGATCGGCGCAGCACCAGACCCCTACGCCGCCCGCGACATGATTGTGCATGAAAACCCGGACGTGCTCACGCTGGACATTGAAATGCCGCGCATGGACGGCCTGACTTTTCTGGACCGCCTGATGGCCCGCCACCCCATGCCGGTCATTGTGGTCAGCTCGCTGGGGCAAAAAGGCAGCGAGGTGGCGCTGGACGCGCTGAGCCGGGGAGCGGTGGATTTTGTGGGCAAACCCGGCGCGGCCTATGCGGTGGGAGACATGGCCCGTGACTTGGCGGAAAAAATACAGATGGCCCGGTGGGTGGACGTAAAAAAACTGCTGGCCCACCGCAACGCCCAGCCCCTGCCGCCCATGCGCAGCAAGGCGCTGATTCGCACCACGCGACAGATTCTGGCGGTGGGAGCCTCCACCGGTGGCACCGAAGCCATCAGCCTGTTGCTGCGGGGGTTCCCCGCTTCCTGCCCACCCACGCTGGTGGTGCAACACATGCCTGCCCAGTTCACCACCGCTTTTGCCAAGCGGCTGAACGAACTCTGTGCCCCCGATGTGCGCGAGGCCAAGGACGGCGACGCGCTCGTCCCCGGCCAGGTGTTGCTGGCGCCGGGCAGCTTTCACATGGAACTGCGTCGCCACGGCGCGTTGTATCTGGTGAAGCTGCACCAGGGCGCGCCGGTTTTTTATCAGCGCCCCAGCGTGGACGTGCTGTTCCAGAGTGTGGCGGATTACGCCGGGGCCAACGCGGTGGGGGTGATTCTCACCGGCATGGGACAAGACGGCGCACGGGGCCTGCTGGCCATGCGTCGCGCCGGGGCGCGCACCTTTGCCCAGGATGAAAACTCCTGTGTGGTTTTTGGCATGCCCAAGGCGGCAGTGGAACTGGACGCGGTGGACGCCGTGATGCCGATTGAAAAAATGTCGGCTTCGGTGCTCAGCGCGCTCAGGTGATTCTGAACGCCCCCCTTTATTGCTTCTGCAATGTGAAGCTGTAACCCCCTGTGCAGGTGGCGGGCTGGCCCAGGGGTTCGCAGATTTCAGGCGGGTCTGATTTCAGCGTGACAGTGGCCGTGCCCGTGGCGGCGTTGGCCGCAGCGTTGAAGGTTCCGACAAGTACCGTGGTGCGCGCCACAAAACACCGCCCGGCGATGGAGGTGATCTTTTCTTCGCCCGCCGAGAAAGACCCGTTGTTGAGCTGTGTGGCGGCGTAGGTGCGTTGTTCGCCCCCCACGTTTACGCTGGCGCTCACGGCAAAGGCCGCGCTGCCTGCGGCCTGGGTGATGAACCAGCTTTCAGAAAGCGTGTCGCCCACCGCGCCGCACTGGGCGTGACTGGCCGCCGTTTGTGTGCGGGCATAGGCCCAGTTGCCCGCCACGGCCACGGGCGAGGTGGTGGCCTGGGGGCTTTGGGGGCTGCTCCCGCCACAACCCAGGCCTGCCAGCAAAAAGCCCAGCGTCAGGCATCCCAAAAACAATCCGTAAAATTTTTCCTGTTTCATCGGTTGCGCTCCTCACCGCTCAGCGGTAAAACCGCCAGGCCAGTTGCCACTGGGTCTGTTCCAGGTGCGTGTCCGCCCCCAGCAGGGCGTTGCCGGGGCGGTTCGAGACCATGTTCACCACTTCACCCACCAGGTCCGACTGTTTGTTCAGGGACTTCACCACGGCAAACGTCACGGCGCGGCCATCCTGGCCGTTGGGGTCAAAGGTGCGGTAAATGTCGTGGTCTTTCACCCAGAAATCGTCGTATCGCAACGTGAAGCGGGCAAAGCGCGAGGGTTTGCTGAACAGGACATACCACGCGTTGTAGTCGTTCTCTACCCGTGCGGGGTGTCCGCCGCCCATGCGGTTGCTGCCGCGCATCCACTGGCCCTGCACCATGAAGCGGCGGTCCACGGGTTCATAGCGCCAGCCCACCGCCTGAAACTGCGTGTCCCAGCCAAAGAGTTTGCTTTTTTCCCGCTCGGTGCGGTCGGCCCGGTTGTCCCAGGCCAGATAACTGAACCGTGTGCGCGTCGTTTCCAGGTTCACACTGCCATACATCCCCCAGTTTTCATCCATCTCCAGAAAGGGCCGGGCATAGGGATTGGTGAAACCGAAAAACTGCGGGCTGGTGAGAAAGCGGTTGCCCCGGAAGCGGGTGCGGTCGCCATAACCCGCCTGACGGTCGTGCATGGCCCATCCGCGCCAGCTCAGCAGTTGTCCCGCCGTGTCGTTGCCCATGAACGTGCCCAGGGTGACGGACAGGCGCTTCTTCTGGGCCAGCCGCAGGCTGTAGCGCCCCTCAAAACCCGTGCCCCGGATTTCTTCACCAATCCAACTGTTGATGGCGCTGGGGGTGAGGGTGAAAAAAGTGCTCCAGGCCCGGCCGGGGTGCTCCAGGCTCACCGGCGGAATCAGAAAACCGGCCCTGAAGCGCAGCGCCGCCGTGTGCCAGCGCGCCTCGTGGCTGATGAACGCCTCTGGCACACTCAGGCCAGTGCGCTCGTGGCCGTCCAACTGGCTGTTCAGTTCCACCATATAAGAGGTATACGGCCCCATTCGCCCGGTGAACTGCAACCCAAGCTGGCCCAGATAACCACTCAAGCGCGCTTTTTCGCCCAGGCCGTCGGTGTCGGTGTCTTTGCCCCCCAGGCGCAGCAGGCCCACGCCCCGGTCGCGGTGAGACGCCTCGGCGTCGCTCACCCCCACGCGGGCATCCAGCAGAATCGAGAGCTTGTGTTTGCCGCCCTTGTCAATCTGCACATCGGCGCGGGCAGCGGGCGCGACCAGCACCAGCAGCAGCGCCAGGGCGGCAGGTTTAAAACCAGCAGGGGGAAACGGAAGGATGACGCGCTTCATGCACAGACCTCCTGGGGCCTTGAGGGTGAACGGCAAGTGTAAAACCAGAAGCGGTGGCTGCAAAAAAATGGAGGAATTGCATTTCGCCGGGTTGAAGGCATTGGCAGGGTGTTGGGCAATACCCTGAAAAACCAGGTTCTATGTCGTCCGCGTGATTTTGTTCAGGTGCGGTGGTGCGTCGGGGTTCAGACCCTTTTCCAGCGCCAGCGAAGCCGTAAACCACTGCCAGCAGGGGGTCATCACCAGAGGCCCCAGGGCGGGGGGCGCGGCGCGTTTCACATAAAAACCCTCGCGGCCCCCCTTCAGCCAGGGGCGGTGATCGGTCCACAGAAACAGGCCCGAACCCGTAGGCCCGGCCTTTTCCAGCAAGGCCTGGGTGCTGGCTTCAGTGGGGCCATCGGTGGCGAAAACAAACGCCGGATACCCCCGGTTCAGCAGGCGGATGGGCCCGTGCTGAAAATCGGCCTCGCTGGCCCCCATG
>CAYJOG010000051.1:0-11151 GCA_964371695.1 uncultured bacterium | reverse complement strand
ACGCACGCATCAGCGTGATGGGCGGCGAGCAGGCGGCGGGGGTGCTCGCGCAGGTCAAGCGCGAGCAACTCGCGGCGGCGGGCAAAACCCTTTCGCCCGAAGAAGAAGAAAAAATCACCCGCCCCGTGCGCGAACAGTTCGAGCGCGAGGGCCTGCCCTGGTATGCCACCAGCCGCCTGTGGGACGACGGCGTGATTGCCCCCACGGACACCCGTCAGGTGCTGGCGCTGGCGCTGGAAACGGCCCTGCGCGAGCCGGGCGGCATGGGCCGGTTTGGTTTGTTCAGAATGTGAGCCGGAAGCTGGCCCCGCCCGAAAACTCCCGAATCTCCCCAAAAACCTCAAAAAATTGGCCGCTGCCGGGCGGGCCTTTACACTGAAATCCTTGCCAAACGAAGTTCTCTGCGTTTTTCCGCCCTCGCACCTCACCACCGGGAATTACTACATTCCCAATTTCGAGGTGCCCCTGGGCATCTGTTATCTCGCGGCCTATCTGGAGCGCGAGGGCATTGGCGTGGACCTGCTGGACATGAACCTGCACGGCCCCGGTTTTCGCATCGAAGACGCCCTGGCGGGCAAAAACTATCGCGTGGTGGGCTTTGCCAGCTTCAGCGCCTATATCGAAGAAGCCGCCCGTCAGGCCGCCCGCGTCAAGGCGGTGGACCCTGCCATTCACACCGTCATCGGGGCCTATCACGTCAGCAGCCTGCCGGTGGAAACGCTGGAGGAGTTCGCCTCTTTTGACACCGCCGTGGCGGGCGAAGGCGAGTTGACCTTTCACGCCGTGGTGCAGGCCGTGCTGGGGGGCAATACCACCACCCACCTGCAGGGCACGGCCAGCCGTGCGCCAGACGGCAGCATTGTGCTGGCCCCCCACCAGCGCGAAGTGCCCGACCTGGACACCCTGCCCCTGCCCGCCCGCCACAAACTGCCCTTTGACCGCTATGTGGCCAACAGCGTGAACCACCTGGACAACAGCCGCACCACGGGCATCGTCACCAGCCGGGGTTGCGCCTTCACCTGCACCTTCTGCGCCAAAAACATGTGGAAGAAAGAACGCCGCCACAGCCCCACCCGCGTGGCCGACGAAGTGGAACACTGCGTGAAAGACCTGGGTATCAAGGGCTTCCGTTTTTATGACGAAACCTTCACCACTTCGCGCCAGTTCGTGATGGATTTCTGCGACGAAATCCTGAACCGCAACCTGAAGGTGGACTGGAACTGCTTCAGCCGCGTGGACTGCATGGACGAAGAGCTGGTGCGCCACATGAAGGCCGCCGGGTGTTTCCAGATCAAATATGGCCTGGAGAGCGGCACCGACAAGGGCCTCGCGCTCACCAACAAAAGAATCACCCGCGAGCAGGCCCTGGAGGCCATCCGCGTGACCCGCAAGCTGGGGGTGGAAACCCAGGTGAGCGTGATTCTGGGCCTGCCGGGCGAGACCGAAGCCGACATGCGCGAGACCATCCGCTTTGCCCAGCGGCTGAATCCCGATCTCATCGGCTTTAACATCTTCAAGCCCATTCCCGGCAGCATCTTGTTCAAACAATTGCGCAAGAGCGGCGACATCCTCATGACCAAATGGGAGGACCTTTCCATCAAGGTGCCCACCTATGTGGTGCGCGGCGAGCACACCACCGAGTCCATGCAGCGCATGATGCGCTTTGCCTATCGCAGTTATTACCTGCGGGCGGGATATGTGCTGGGGCGGTTGCGGTGGCTGTGGCGCAATCCGCGCCGCGAGGCCATGCGCCTGGTGGACGGCCTGCGGCTGTTCATGCAGCCGCAAACAGGCGGGGGGCACTGACGTGGCCATTGACTGTCTTCTCATCAGCCCGCCCTCCAGCCCGGAGGGCCAGAACTTTTACATTCCCTGCTACGAAATTCCGCTGAACATCATCAGCCTCGCGGCCTATGTGGAGCGCGAGGGGTTCACCTGTGCGGTGGTGGATTATGACGTGGAGCAGGTGCGCAGCCTGAAACCCTTTCTGGACTATTACCAGCCCCGCGTCATCGGTTTTACCGCCAGCACGCCTTATCTCAACAACGCCGCCCGGCTGGCCCGCGAGGCCCGCGAACTGGCCCCCGGCACGCCCCGGCTCATCGGCGGTTATCACGCCAGCGCCCTGCCGGTGCGCACGCTGGAGGAATACGCCGAGTTTGACGTGCTGGCCTTTGGCGAGAGCGACCTCACTCTCACTGAGTTGCTGCGGTATTACCTCCGGGGCGAAGGCTCCCTGGAAGAAATCAAGGGCATTGTGCGGCGCAGCGGGGACGGCGAGATCCTCAAGAACCCCCGCCAGCCGGAGCTGATGGATCTGGACGAATTGCCGTTCCCTGACCGCCACAAGCTCAAAAACGAGCGTTACCTGCCCAACCCGGTGAACTTCGCCAGCCTGCCCACCACCGCCATCATGGCCAGCCGGGGTTGCCACGAGGCCTGCACCTTCTGCGCCGTGAAAACCATTTTCAAGCGCGTGCGCGCCCGCAGCGGCGAGAGCGTGGTGAGCGAAATGCAGCACTGCCTGGAAACCTGGGGCATGCGCGATTTTCGTTTTTACGACGACGACGTGACGTACTTCCGCGAGCAGTTCATGGACATGTGCCGGTTGATTGGCGAGCGGGATCTGAAAGTGACGTGGAACTGCTTCAGCCGCGTGGACTGCGTGGACGAAGAACTGCTGGTGGCCGCCAAAAAAGCCGGGTGTTACCAACTCAAATACGGCGTGGAGACGGGCACCGACCGCATGATGGCGGTGGTGAAAAAACACATTGACCTGAAGCAGGTGGAGGCCGCCATCAACCTGGCCCGCAAGGTGGGCATCGAAACCCAGATCAGCATCATCCTGGGCCTGCCGGGTGAGCGGCCCGACGAAATCACCCAGTCCATTTCCGTGCCCGTGCGCCTGAGTCCCGATCTGGTGCTGTTCAACGTGTTCAAGCCCCTGCCGGGCAGTTTTCTGTTCAAACAGTTGGAGCAGGAATCACGCATCACCAGCTACAACTGGGACGATTATCTCGTGCGCAACCCCAGCGCATTGTTCAAGGGCGATTACACCGACGAACAACTGGCGGGCTTCATGAAACAGGCCTACAAGAACTTCTATCTGCGGCCCCGCTATGTGCTGCAACGCCTGCGCTGGCTGCTGAAATATCCTCACCGCGAGTTCCGCCGCGTGACACTGGGCGTGAAAATCCTCATGGGCAACATCCTGTTCAGCCATTGAACGGCGGAAGCTGGAAGTTGAAAAATGGTGTTATTCCCCGCTGGTCGACGGCAAAACCGGAATCAGAAGCGTCATGGGCCGCCGGGCCACCAGCCAGCCCGCCTGGCCGGGTTTCAGTGTCCAGTCCGGCGCACTTTCATATTGTTGTGTGTCGGCGTTGAGCACATAAAGGTCTTCTCCCAGCCAGCCCGGCGGCAGGTCTTTCAAAAGAATCCGCTGGCCGTTCTCCTGCTCCACTTTGGCCAACGCCTTCAGGCTCAGGTCCGCCAAGCCCGGATTGCCCACGGCGTTGTAACCCGGCAACAACCTGACCTCCTGCATTCTTCCCGGCAAAAAAGTTCCCGTCACACCCACACTTACGGGGTTGGGGCTGCTCTGATGAATGAGATAGACCCGGCCCGGCGTGTCCATAAGGGGAAAAGTGCTGTTGTCTTCCTGCAAAAACTGAAGACCCGTTTCGGTGCTCTGGGGAAACCAGACGGCGTCGGCGCTGGTGAAATAATCCTGCGGCACGCCCCGTGGCGGCGCCGTGGCCACCGACACCAGATTCCAGCCCCGCCGCAGTGGAATGCGGGCGGTGGCTTGCGGCAGATTGGTTGTCGCCTGCTTTTTTTTGACGGTGACGGTGAAAACATCTGACCTTTTTGAGACACCCAGCAACCACAGGCCTTTGGCGCGAGAGAGTGAAATACTGCCAAAGCTCAACTCGACAGTATTCCAGCAGCGGCCGGTGTCTGTGCCGGAACCGAGCCAGAGGTGAGCAAGTCTGTTTTGTTCATCCAGCACCAAAAGAGCCTCACTGGCATCACCTGATAAACCTTCCATGCAGATTTCCAGTTGACTTTCGGGTTCCTCCAGGGCCATTGAGCGCAACCAGTCCAGGTCAATTTCCAGCAGGTAACTCCCCAGTTTGGGCAGCGACACCGATTCCTGAAAGGGTGCGGACTTCACCTTGAAGCGCGCCCTGGGTTTGCCAATCAATCCACCGTCGGCTTGGCTCTGCGCCAACAGGTATTCCCACATCGTTGTGAGAACGCCAAAAACAGTGGAATTCAGGTTTTCTTCAAAAACTTCTGCATCCACTCCCTTGGACGATTGCTCTTTCCAATACTCAAACAAGTTCCTGACAACGCCTACGCCCCTGTTGTCTGTCACCTCCTTGAACCACAAAACAGTGCCGTAGGGCTGGAGCGGATTGGCCGAGGTGGGGCCACCGGTGAGGGAATCCTGGGGGTTGGCGAGAAACGGCGCGGTGTAGACCCGCGTGTAGTCGTTCACGGCGGGGTAGACGAAATCTTCCATCCACACGGCGGAGCCTTCGATGAACCAGGTGCTGAGGCGCACCGACTGCTCATTGCTCACCGTGAGAATGCGGTAACCCTTGAACTGCACGGCATGAAAAAACTCGTGGGCCAGCGTGACCTGAATGGCCTCGGTGAGTTTTTTGTTTCGCTCGGCTTCGGTGTCTGCGCCGTTGAAAAGAAACGAAAAATTGTCGTCTATTTCAATGAAGCTGCCACAGCCATCTTCATCACAACGGTTGGGATAGGTGAGGCCGTAATAACCCTCTGGCAGGTTGCGCAGCGTGACCTCGTAGGGTTTCTTTTTTTGAAGGGGGCTGTCGAACTGAAGCCAGCGGGGGCTTTGCACCTCGTAGGCGTAGACTTCTTCCAGCACCTGGGCGGTGGTGGCGAGCGCCAGTTCTTCGGTGCTCTGGCCGGTGCGGTATTGGCGAATGAGAAAATGTGAGGTGGTGAGGGTGACCAGGGTTTCGCCCGCCGCCGCCGCGGTTTTGGCGTGGGGATAAAACACCGAGAAACCCTCTGCCTCTCGTGTGAAACGGGCCACCGGTGCGAGGGCCTCGCGGGTTTGCGGCGCGAGAAAGGGAAAGGCCCGCACCAGTTGGGCGATGTCCAGCGTGGGGTGAAAACGGGGTGGGTCTGCCGGGCGGGCAGCGCGGCCTGACCATTGCTGCTCAAGCTGATGACCCCGCGACACCGCCCAGGACTGGAGATCATCCTGGGCGCGGGCAGGCGCAGCAAAGAGCGTGAACAACAAGAGACACCCGGCGGTCATGGCCGCCGTGAAACATCGCCTGCCCAGAGCCTGCACCATGGCCTAGGGCGCGTCGGGCAGAATCAACTGGCAGTCTTCCTTGGCCAGCAGGAAATAACCGATGAAGGGCAGAAAGTCGCCCGCGCCGGGGGCAATGGCGCTGTATTCGCCGGTCTGGGGGTCATAGATGTAAAGGCTGGTGTGGATCATCGCCTCGGCCCCGGCGCTGTCCAGCGGATAGACCTCGGTGCTGCTGCCCGTCTTGCCCACCTTCACGTTGGCGTTCCAGGCGATGGTCTGGTTATAAGACGGGCCAATGAGGTTCCAGCCTTTTTTCAGGTTCAACACACTGACTTTGCTCTTTTGGCCGTTGAGGGTCACCGTGGTGGGCGCGGTGGGCAGATAGGCCCAATAACCCACCCCCGGCAGCATGTTGGCCACTTTGGAATCAACCCGGTAAAGGGTCAGCGGATCCTGCACGCCGCCCTGGTTCAGCGGGGGTTGCTCCACACTGACAAAATCGGTGTTGAGCTGAAAACCGGCCTTGGGCTTGGGGGCCACGGGGTTGAACAGGGGAATGCTCACCGGCTGCCAGCCCGCCTTGGGAAAACTGTGCTGCAGGGCGATGATTTCAATGCCCGTGCCGGTGACCGAGGCCGCCACCGCCGCCGTGCTGCTGTTGCCCGCCATGTCCACCTGATAGGCGGTGAGCAGGTTCAGGCCGTTCGCCAGCGTGGTCACGTCCACCGCAGCTTGGCCGTTTTCGTCCAGCTCCTGTGAGAAAACCAGACGGTTGTCGCTGGTGGCCAGGACACACACCGAGCCGGAGAGATATTGCCCCAGTGCGCAGGGGGTGTTGGACACATCCTCGTCAATGAAACCGTCCTGGTCGTCGTCCAGGCCGTTCACGCCGCCGGGTTCTTCGTCGGTGCGCAGGTCGTCGTCGTTGTCGAGGGTGTCGCCGGGCGTCACCACAATGTCTGGCATCTTGCGGCTGTGGCGGATGACCGCCGTGCCAAAAGGCTCGCCTGTCACCGCCACGGCCATGTTCGAGAAGTTGGGCTGTGTGGCGGGCAGGCCCAATATGGGTGGTGCGGGGGGCGTGGTGTCCAGCGCAAAAGTCGGCCCGGTGAGGGGAACCACGGCGGCAAACGTGTTGCCCGCCAGGTCTTCTCCGCTGAACGCCAGATTCGCCAGACCGTCCACATACAACCCGCCATCCGCCGCCTGCACGTTGTAGAGCGCTTTGAAAATGGTCTGACTGCCAGTGAGGGGAGTGATGGCCACGGTGTCGTCGGCGGTGCCCGGCTGGTTGACTGTGAGCGTGGCCCCGTCTTTGAGTCCCTCGCTGGCGATGACCTTGATATAGACCGGCCCCTGTCTGGCAATGTAAACCAGATTCGCATCACGCGGCAGGCGTTCGTTCAGCCCACCCTCACGAAAAAACTCTGCCTCAAACGTGGCCCCGCTGGTGTCAATGCGAAACGCCCGACCCACCTCCGGCACGGTGTCGGTGGCCGTGTTGCCGTCCAGATCGGTGGCGGTGAGGGTGATGGTGGCCTGACCATCCACAAACGTGCCGCCGTTGGCGGCGCTCACGGTGTAATTGCCCTTGAACTCCCGCTTGTTGGCGGGGCTGATGAGAATGCATGCCTGACCCAGCACATCGGATGTCCCCGGCTGGTTGATGGAATAGGTGCAGATGTCGTCTTTCAGGTCTTCGTTGGCGGTGAACTTGAACCACACCTGCCCCTCCCCCACCTGGGGCAGACCGTCTGCGCCCGTGGGCACCAGCGTCTGGCCCGCAATGCCGGGGTCGCCCTTGTAAAAACTCACGTTGAACTTGGGCGGGCCGGTGTCCAGCGAGATGTCCTTGATCGCGCTCAGGGGGCCTTCGTTGCCCGCCCTGTCGGTGGCCTTGGCGGTGAGCTGGTTGATGCCGGGAAAGAGGGGATAGTCTGGCGGGTCTTCGTCGGTCTGGCCGTCTTCATCATTGTCCAGGCCGTCAAAACCGTCTTCGTCCTTCACGCCGTCGCCGTCGTTGTCAAAGGTAAAGGTAAAGGCCCCTGCGTCGCTGGCGCGGATGGCGTCCAGGGTGCCTTCGGGTGTGAGCACCTGCACCACCTGACCGTTGCGGTAGAGCTTGACCATGGACTTGGCCTCGGCGAGGCCGCTGATGGTGACGCTGGCGCTTTTGGTGGTGGCGGGCACAGAGGCGTTGAAGGTGGGGGCCGCCGGGGGCGTGTTGTCGGTGGTGTATTTGAACACCTGTGGGTTCTGGGTGGTGTTGCCCGCTAGGTCTACCGCCCGCACCCGCCAGAAATAATCCCCATTGGGATTGGGCAACGGATTGGGCGCGAATATCTGCGTGTCGGTGAGACCCGACTCGTCAATGAGAATGCTGCCGCTGGTGAAGGTTTGCGCCGTGGCCAGCTCCATGTGATAACTCACGGCGTCCGAAACACTCCCCCACACAAAAAGGGGCGTGAGAATTTTGGAGGGGGACACGTTCACGTCGGTGTTGTCCTGGGGCAGGTCCAGTTCGGGGCTGTCGGGGTCCAGCGTGTCCACCTGAAAAGTGGCCTGCCGGGTGGCCACCTGATTGGCGAAGTCCGTCACGGTGACGGTGACCGTGGCGGTGCAGGTGGTGTCTGCGGCCGTCACGCTGTAAGACCCCAGATATTGAAACGCCGTGGCGTTCACATAGGTGAGGGGGGCTGTGCCCGCGCCCCCCAGGCAATCGCCGGTGATATTGGCGCTGAGCGGTGTCTGAATCTGCTCGCTCACCACCATGCTGAAGCTCACCGTGACATTGCCCGCCGGAGATGGATTGGCCGTGAGCGCGCTGATGTTGGGGGGTTTGGTGTCGATCAGAAACTGGCTGCCGGTGTTGGGCGTGGCGTTTGTCGCCTCATTGCCGCTGGTGTCCAGAGCGCTGAAGGTGATGTTCGCCAAGCCGTCCTGAAACCCAAGGCCGTTGTCGGGCTGGACGATGTACTGGCCGTAATACACACCAGAGCCAGGGGCGGTCTCGGTGGCAAGCTGATTCAGCGCGTCGGTTTCGCCCACCTGATTGATGCTGAAGGTGGGTAGGCTGCCCAGCGCCTCGCTGGCGGAAAGGCGGATATAAACGGTGCCCGCAATGGCCACGGGATAACCCTGGCTGGTCATGGTGAGGGGGTTGGTGAACACGCCGGTGGCGTAGTTGTTGTAAAGCTCCACGGACATCTGGGGCGGCTGGGCGTCTACGCGAAAACGGTAAGACGGGCTGGTGAAGGCCGCCGTGTTGCCCGCCACGTCCATGGGGGCCAGACGCCAGTAGTAATACTCACGGCACTTGCCCACGCTGGCTTCGCATTCAAAGCCGCTGTCTGCGCCATAAGCGGCGTCGCAGTCGGCCTGCACGGCGCACACGGGGCCGTCCTTTTCGTTGTCGGCCAACAACCCCACGGAATAGTTGGTGAGCAGCACACTGGTCTGCCGCACAATGGCGCTGCTGGTGTAAGTGTTATTCGTGGCGATTTCCACCTTGTAGCTGGTGGCGTCGGCGTCGCTGTTGTTCCAGCGCAAAACGGGCTGTGTGGTGGGTTTGCCGTTGCTTTCATTCACCGCCACGGCCTTGTCCAGCGGCGCATAGAGCGAAATGGTGCCCAGACTGGGGGGCGAGGTGTCAATGCGGAACTGGTCGCCCTCGCTGGGCGCGATGTAAACCCCCGCGCCGCCGCCTGTCCAGTTTCCCCCCAGGTCTTTGCCCTTGATGGAAACACTGGCGACGCCGTCGATATAAGTGCCCCCCGTGGCGGCGTTTACAAGATAAGACGTGGAAAAGACGGTGGTGCTGGTGCCCGACAGGGCGCTGGCGGTCTGGTTGGTGACATCGGTGGTGCCGGGCTGATCCACCGCCACCAAGGGAACACGCACGTCCTCCACCAGACCGCTGTTGGGGTCATAGGCGTCAATCTTGATGCTCACGGTGCTTTGTCCGGCCAGGGGCAGCAGGGGACTGCCAGTTTTGTTCAGCTCGCTCAGCAGCACAGTGTCTTTGTAATACTTCACCTTGTAGGTGGGCGGCGTGTTGTCCACGCGGATGACGCCGCCCGAAAGCGGCACGGCGTTGATCACGGCGTTGCCCACGCCGTCGGCCATGGAAACCGTGATGGTGTAGTCGTCTTCAGACGAAATGTTGCCCACGTTGTAGGGGAACACATACACCGTTTCGCTCAGCGAGCGGAACGCGCTGGGGGTGCTGTAAAGCGTGATGGACTGGCTGAACATGGTGCCGTTGGGGTCCGCACCCTGAATGGAAATCTGCGGCGTGGGCACACAGGTGGCGTCTTGCGTGTAGAGCATTTTTTCCTTGGAGCCGCAAAGCACGCCGGTGCCGGTGTCGGTGCCGCCGGTGCTGTCTTCATCGATGTAGCCGTCACAGTCGTTGTCAATCTTGTCGCCCGCCACCGCTGCGGTAACGGTGCAGCCGGTCAGGCGCAGGTCTTCATCGGCCACGCCGTCGGCGTCGTCGTCGGCGTTGTTGAGCACTTCTTCGTCAATGCTGCCGTCGTTGTCACCGTCCAGACCATCGGCCATGGCGGCGGGTGAGCCAAAGCGGTTGCCCCCGCCAGAGATCGGGTCAAACAACGGCTCGGAGACATGAATTTTGAGATACACGATTTTGTCGCGGTGCGCAAGGGGGGCTTCGTCTTCGTTCTTGTTCACCACCCACGCGCCGTCGCTGGCCACGGGCAGCATGTTCTGGGTGAGCAGGGTGCTGTCGAAGTACGCCTCCACCTTGGTGACTTCCGGGTTTTTGCCGTCGGGCACAAAGCACCGGGGCTTGGCGCTGTTCGCCACGGTCACGTCGTCGCCGCCACCGGGCACGGCGTCAAAACCGTTGGGGTCGCCAAAGCCGCTCAGGTTGGCGGCGGTGTCCAGCAGGCGCAGGGCATAACAGGCCCTGGGCAGGGCGGGGTCGTTGCGGTTGGTGGCCACCAGACTGGCGGTGGGGCCTTCAAACTCGGTCATGCCGCCGCTGGTGGTGCCCGACTTGCTGCCCCAGGCCGTGCCTTCGAGGTGGTAATACACCTCTGCGCCAAAAAAGTTGGCGGTCTGGTTGCAGGCAGAGGTGTTGCAGGTGCCGTCGGGGTCACTGAAACCGTTGTTGGCTTCGTCCACCAGAAAATGCACCAGACCCCGCCCGCCGGGGGTGCCGTCCACGCGGCCCGTCTTCAGCGCCCCCTGCACGGCCAGGGTGGGGGGCACGGTGTCTTTGCGCCACGCATTGGGAAAATGCCAGGTGTTGGTGCCCGCCGTGATCACCAGTTCGCACCAGCCATCGGGCACCGCGCCGGCAAAGGTGCCGGTGGTGAGAAAGGTGGCCACGTCCCACTCGGCGGTGCAGTCTGGCGCGCTGCCGCTGCCGGGGGGCAGGGCCGGCGTGATGGACTCGTGACCCAGCACGGGCAGGGCGTTGCCGTTGGGGCACTCCAGCACCACGGTGTTGTTGTTGATGGTGTCGGCCTGCAAAAAAAGCTGGCCGCGGATTTCGATGGGCTTGGTGGTCTGGCCCTTGCCCGCGTCAAAATCCTGAATGTAGGCGATGGGGCTGAGGTTGTTGCAGGCCTGGTTGGGGGGAACAACGTAGCCGCTGTAGGCGTCGGAGCTGTATTTCTTGACTTCGGCGGACTTGGGGGCCGGTAAAGAGACGCACGCCCCCACCACCAGCAGGGCCGCCAAACCCCACCGAAGCCGCCTTGACATGCTGGCTCCCCAAGACATTCGGTAAACTTCAGTATACCCCAGTTCACCCTCCTGTATCAGGGTGTTGAGAAAGTCCCTCCTGGACTTTCTCAACCCATTTTGCTCAAGCAAGGCTC